>CAYTAM010000211.1:0-3084 GCA_964435685.1 uncultured Methylophaga sp.
CATATGGAATTTGCTTAGATCATACATTATTAAGACCTAAAACATTACCTGATTAGCCATAATATTCAGCCCAACTTAAAGGTCTTAGTTGGTCAAATCATTTTCATCACTGTCATCTCGACCAGAGGGAGAGATCTTGAGTTGCCGTGGTATAAGATCTCTCCCTCTGGTCGAGATGACAGTAGCAAGTTAAGCTGTTGTTTTACAATGAAAATATAGCTGACTTTCATGGCTAATCAGGAAACATTATGACACCCTATAGCCGCAATGGACACGGGATATGTTCTGAAATAATACCTTTAAATGAAAAAATCAAACCTGAAAATGATTTTTTCACTTTTAGTGATTGATATAGAAGGTGTTTTTTACTTGTTTTCAATGGGCGTGACAGGGGGGTGAAAGCACTGTTTAGTAAACTATTACGTGCGAAAAGTAGTGATTTAAGGTAAACTAAAAGATGAAAAACATTCATGCCTTCGAATTGATTTCATTTAGGTTTCACATAAGTTATATTTTTATGTGATTAAAGCAAAGCGTTATTGGGGAGAAGAAATTATGGTTCATTCCGTGTTAGCAGAAGTTACCAAGAATGTTATTGAGCGTAGCAAAAAAAGCAGAGATAAATATTTAAAACGAGTTGATGCCGCGATTGAACAAGGTGGTCCTTATCGTACCCAATTAGCATGCGGTAACCTAGTTCACGGTTTTGCAGCGTGTGGCCCCAATGATAAAGCAGATCTATCTGCTGATATAAAAGCAAATATTGCAATTATTTCTTCGTATAATGATATGTTGTCGGCACATCAACCATATATTGATTATCCGGAGCGCATTAAACGTGCTGCCCAACAAGCAGGCGGCGTTGCCCAATTTGCAGGTGGCGTGCCTGCTATGTGTGATGGTGTAACCCAAGGTCAGCCGGGTATGGAATTATCTTTATTCAGCCGAGACGTTATTGCTATGGCATCGGCTGTTGCTCTTAGCCATAATATGTTTGATGGTGTATTGTTTTTGGGTATTTGCGATAAAATTGTGCCTGGACTATTGATTTCAGCGTTAACTTTTGGTCATTTACCCGCAATTTTTATTCCTGGTGGTCCTATGCCAAGTGGTTTGCCAAATAAAGAAAAAGTGCGTATTCGTCAACTGTATGCTGAAGGTAAAGTCGGTCGTGATGTTTTGTTAAAAGCAGAGTCCGAGTCCTATCATAGTGCTGGCACATGTACTTTCTACGGCACAGCCAATAGTAATCAAATGATGGTTGAAATGATGGGTTTACATCTCCCGGGTAGTTCATTTATCAATCCTGGTACACCGTTACGTGATGCGTTAACAGAAGAAGCTACTAGACAAGTACTAAAGTTTACTGCCTTGGGTAATGATTTCCGTCCAGTGGGGTATATGATTGATGAAAAAGCAATCTTAAATGCGCTGATTGGCTTAATGGCAACCGGTGGTTCGACCAATCACACTATGCATTTGGTTGCCATCGCTCGTGCAGCAGGCATCATTATTAACTGGGATGATTTTGATAAAATTAGCCGTGTGATCCCGCTGTTAACGCGTATTTACCCTAATGGTGAAGCAGATATTAATCATTTCCAAGCAGCAGGTGGCATGGGGGTATTAATAGGTGAATTACTCAAGCATGGGTTAATGCATGAAGATATTATGACGGTAGCATCAACCAAAGGTATGAACACCTATACCCAAGAGCCACGACTGGTTGATGGCGAGTTAATATGGGAAGAGGGATCAGGTGCTTCGCTTGATCTCAGTGTTGTCGGTACGGTAGAAAAACCTTTTTCAAGCAGTGGTGGCTTGCATTTAATTCATGGTAATTTGGGGCGCGGCATGTCTAAAATTTCTGCGGTGGCAGAACAGCATCAAATTGTAGAAGCGCCTGCCATGGTGTTTGATGACCAAGATGATGTGGTAGCTGCATTCAAGCGTGGTGAAATGGAAAAAGATGTAATTGTTGTGCTACGCTTTCAAGGACCCAAAGCAAACGGCATGCCAGAGCTACATAAATTAACACCGCTACTTGGATCGCTTCAAGACAAAGGTTTCCATGTGGCACTTGTAACGGATGGACGTATGTCAGGTGCATCAGGTAAAGTACCATCAGCCATTCATTTATATCCAGAAGCAGCCGAAGGTGGTCCGTTAACGCGGGTGCGCACCGGTGACATGATACATCTTAATACCCAAACAGGGGAGTTGAGTCTTTTGATTGATGATGATGTATTTGAAAACCGTGTTTACTGTATTAAAGCAGATACTGAGCATCACTATGGTATGGGGCGTGAATTATTTGATAGTTTCCGCAAAGGTGTTTCAACGGCTGAAACGGGTGCAATTAACCTGTTTAATACGGAGTGACGAGAGCACTCTTTACACAATCACTATATGGAACAAATAAAAAATGAGCAAAACAATTAAAGAGATAATGAATTCATCGCCGATAGTACCAGTAATGGTTATTAATGATGTTGAGCATGCCGTACCATTAGCAAAAGCATTGGTTAAAGGCGGTATCACGGTATTAGAAATCACCTTACGTACCGATGCGGCCTTAGAATCAATTACACGCATTAAAGCAGAAGTGCCCGATGCGATTGTAGGTGCAGGCACCATTATTAATATTGACACATTAAACAAAGCAATTGCTGCCGGTGCTGAATTTATTGTTAGCCCTGGCACCACTGATAAGATGATTGATGCAGCGTTAGCGACCGGCGTACCTTTATTGCCAGGTATTGCCAACCCAAGTGATGCTATGCGCTTGTTAGAAAAGGGCATTACAGCAATGAAATTCTTCCCTGCCGAAGCGGCGGGCGGTATTCCCATGTTGAAATCAATTGGCGCACCGATCCCGCAAATTACATTTTGTCCAACAGGGGGTATCAACCAGAACAATGTTAAAGACTATTACAGCCTAGCCAATGTAGCATGTGTCGGTGGCTCTTGGATGTGTGCAGCTAATTTAGTTGATGCCGAAAACTGGGATGAAATTACCCGTTTATCTGCCGAAGCGATTGAGTTAGCAACGGCATAGAGAAGCTAGCCAGTTTGGGTATATAC
>CAYTAM010000212.1:0-1710 GCA_964435685.1 uncultured Methylophaga sp.
AAAGGTTTTCGATTTGGTTCTGGTGACGCAATGGCAGTGGTAAGGCCTGCTACATTATTAGAAATATGGCAAGTGTTACAAGCATGCACAAAGGCGGGGGTTGCCATTATTATGCAGGCGGCAAATACGGGTTTAACGGGCGGATCAACACCTGATGGTAACGATTATGACCGCCCAATCATTATTGTTAATACCATGCGTATTAACCAAATTCAGTTGCTTGATGAAGCACGTCAAATTATTGGGTTGCCTGGCAGCACATTATTCGGACTTGAAGAAGTATTAGCACCCTATGGGCGAGAACCTCACTCAGTCATTGGTTCTTCCTGTATAGGCGCTTCTATTGTTGGCGGTGTTTGTAATAACTCTGGTGGTGCTTTAGTGCAAAGGGGACCGGCGTATACTGAGTTATCATTATTTGCTGAGGTTGATGAAAATGGTGCGTTAGTGCTGGTTAATAATTTAGGGATAGCGTTGGGTTCGACAGCTGAAGAAATACTAAGCAATCTAGAACAGCAACGATATACTGAAGCTGATATTAAACATTCTGAAAAGCGTGCTTCAGATAATGAATATCACCAGCGCGTGCGACAAATAGATGAAGGTACGCCAGCACGCTTTAATAATGATGGTCGTCGCTTGCATGAAGCCTCAGGGTGCGCCGGAAAAGTAGCCGTGTTTGCAGTGCGTTTAGACACCTATCCCATTCCCAAAAAACAGCAAGTTTTTTATATAGGTACCAATGATCCCGCAGTGCTTGCCCAAATACGCCGCGATATTTTATCTGGATTTAAATCACTACCCATCTCTGGCGAATACATGCACCGTGATTGTTACGATGCATCGAAAAAATATGGTAAAGATACCTTTATCGTTATTGATAAATTTGGGTCAAAGTATATTCCTGCTCTTTTTTCGATAAAGAGAAAAGTGGATCGTATTGCCGATAAATTTAAGTTTTTGCCGAATAAACTTTCAGATCGGCTGATGCAATATTTAAGTTATTTATGGCCCAATCACTTGCCAGAAAAAATGGAAGCCTACCGCGAACAATATGAGCATCACTGGATCTTAGAAATGAGCGATCAGGGCGTGGATGAGGCTAAAGCTTATCTGGCCGCGTTTTTTCAAAGCCACGACGGTGATTATTTTGAGTGCACACAGCAAGAGGGAGAAAAAGCGATATTGCATCGCTTTGTTGCCGGTGGGGCGATAGGTCGTTATCAGGCAATGAATAGCAAACAACTTGGCGCGATTATGACTATGGATATAGCATTTCCTCGCAATGAAAAGGATTGGTTTGAAGTTTTACCGCCGGAGATAGATGATTTAATTGCCGTTAAATTATATTACGGTCACCTGTTTTGTCATGTGATGCATCAAAACTATATACTCAAAAAAGGGGTGGATGCCAAGGCGTTAAAACAGCAATTATTAGCGTTGTTTGATGCGCGAGGGGCGGAGTATCCCGCTGAGCATAATGTCGGTCACGAATATGTTGCCAAACCCGCGCTAAAGGCATTCTATAAAAAATTAGATCCGACCAATACCTTTAACCCAGGCATTGGTAAAACCAGCAAGCTTAAGCATTGGTCGGACGTTTCAAAGCATAGGTAATATCATCATTTTTATAGTACACAGATCTTTATCTAATCTGAAATGGGATAAGTACTTTCAATGATTACAGATATATTTAGGTGCTTAGTTTTT
>CAYTAM010000212.1:1810-3075 GCA_964435685.1 uncultured Methylophaga sp.
GACTACGATATATCCTTACTTGCAGATGTAAGAAATAAATTTGTACTGCCACCGATTTTGAAACCCACTTCGGTAGAAAATGACGTAACAATCTTTGATTTAACCTGCCAGGCTGGACTTTCTGAGTTCTTACCTGGCGGGCTTAAAACACCTACTTTAGGAATAAGCGCCCCTTATCTTGGCCCAGTATTAGCCCTTGAAGATGGCAAGCGCTATCGGTTTAATTTTAAAAATGACCTTGCTCACAAAGTGGCAATTCATTGGCATGGCATGCATATTCCAGCAAAACATGATGGCGGACCTCACCAAATGTTTAAGCCTGGTGAAACTTGGTCGCCAGAGTTTACAATAGATAATAAACAAGGCAATTATTGGTATCATACCCATACTATGCATAAAACCGCTGAAGAGGCCTATTTTGGACTGGCGGGTTGGATCGTAATATTTGATAAAGAAAGTGCCGATCTCGAAATACCAAAAGAGCTTGGGGTTGATGACTTTCCTCTGGTTGTTCAAGATCGAAAATTCAATGCAGATGGTAGCATGGAATATAATGTAGATGTGCCAACCATGTTGCTGGGCATGCGTGGGGAAACCATGCTGATCACGGGTCAAATTAATGTTTATATTGACGCGGTAACAAGTAAGATCAAACTACGATTATTAAATGGTTCCAACGCACGTTATTACAATTTTGGCTTTGAAGATAATCGTCCATTTTATCAGATTGCTACTGATGGTGGTTATATGGCCAAGCCACTAAAACTCACACGTCTTCCACTGACCCCAGGCGAACGTGTTGAAATTATTGTTGATCTTAAAGCAGGTGAAGTGCTAAACCTGCTGAGCTATCCCACTGAGGCTAATACACATTATATTAAAAATCTGGCAGAAAGAATGTCTACACCGGATCGGCTTATACTTGATGATACTGTCACACTACAAATTGTCGAAATTCGTGCGGCTGACCAGCTTAAAGAATCACCGGCAATACCTGCTAAACTAGTCGATCTGAAAATGCCAGATGAGACAAAATCTGTCCGCAGCCGTAAATTTGTTCTGGCTATGGATATGCTGGATATGAATAAAACGCCCGGTTTAGAACGCACTTCCAGGTTTGCAAATGCATTTACCATCAATGGCAAAGTCATGGATATGAAACGGATCGATGAATATTGTAAGGTAGGTGAAACAGAAATATGGGAGTTTATTAACGCATCCTCTATGCCGCATAATATGCATGTGCATGATGTGCAGTTTAAAGT
>CAYTAM010000213.1:0-3071 GCA_964435685.1 uncultured Methylophaga sp.
ACAAAAGCACATGCAACAATCTCGCCACCTAATTTTTCAATTAATTCACAACTGGCTTTTGCGGTACCGCCTGTAGCCAGTACATCATCGATAACTAAAATACGGTCTCCGGTGGAGACAGCATCAATATGCGCTTCTAAACTAGCCGTTCCGTATTCCAGTTTATAGTCAACTCGTTGAATATCATAAGGCAATTTACCGGGTTTTCTTAGTGGAATAAACCCCACTTCCAATTCCCAAGCAACAAGACTGCCAAAAATAAAGCCATGCGCTTCCATACCCGCAACCGCAGTGATATCACTATTTTTAAACGGTTCAATAAGCACGGCAATAGCAAGCCGTAAACTAGTCGGATCTTGTACCAAAGGCGTAATATCTTTAAATAAAATTCCTTGTTGGGGAAAGTCAGAAATATTACGTATTTTAGTTTTTAATGCATTCATATTTGGGAAATAGGTGTCAGTTGCCTTATTATACCTGTGACTTGAGATATATCGGCTGAAAGAACTAGGACTGTAGCATGCAATACTTAGAAGTGCCCTTAAATTTAATAAACTTTGAGGTAATGTAGTGTCAATAACAACATTTAGTAAGCTACTAGGGCTTTTAGCGATGCTAATACTGTTATCGGGTTGTTTAGGGTTGGGAAGTAAGCACGGTGATGGCGAGGTGTCGCATTATTATGTGATTGATGTTGATCGGGGGGCGGTGGCCTCACAGTTTGTAACAGGCAGAGTGCTGTATCTTAAGCCCGTTAAGCTGACTCCTCATTTTCGTGATAAAACTCTGGTATTTCGGGTTGGTGATGATGAATATCAAGCACAACTGTCCCATCAGTTCTTTTCCGATCCGCAAGTGATGTTTACTGAGCAATTAAAGAGCTGGTTACAAAAAACAGGTCTTTTCAGTCAGGTGGTGCTGAGTGAAGATAGCGCTGTTGATATGATCTTAGAAACAGCCGTTACTGCTTTGTATGGCGATGCACGGCAACAGTTTTCTCCGCAAGCGGTACTAGAAATGCAGTTCTTTTTATTAGATGCAGATCTAAATAAAGCACAACTTATGTTTCAAACAGGTTTAAAAGCCGAGGTTGATATAGCTGAAACCACGCCACCAAATGTTGTAAAAGGTTGGAGGCAGGGGCTTGGAGAGTTATTGTCGACCATAGAAGATGATTTAAGCGATTATTTCTCCAAACGTAAGCCCTAGTACCACTCAGATCTAATCGTGCAGTAAATCGCCCATAATGATAGAATTATCGCTTTCATAATGATGATTTGGATACCATTATAAATGAGTGAAATTGCCTTAGAACTTGAGCAGATTACTATTGAAGAGGAGATGAAGCAATCTTACCTTGATTATGCGATGAGCGTAATTGTGGGTCGGGCTTTACCTGATGTTCGAGATGGTCTAAAACCTGTTCATCGTCGCGTTTTATTTGCCATGCGTGAATTGAATAATAATTGGAATGGCTCCTATAAAAAATCGGCACGTATTGTCGGTGATGTTATTGGTAAATATCACCCACATGGTGATACCGCAGTTTATGACACCATGGTTCGCATGGCACAGCCATTCTCAATGCGTTATATGCTGGTTGATGGCCAAGGTAACTTTGGATCGGTTGATGGTGATTCACCGGCGGCAATGCGTTATACCGAAGTGCGGATGGCCAAAATCACCCATGAAATGTTAGCGGATCTGGATAAAGAAACTGTTGATTTCACCGCCAACTATGATGAATCAGAGCATGAACCTTCTGTTCTACCGACTAAAATCCCCACCTTATTAGTCAATGGCTCATCGGGCATTGCAGTAGGGATGGCGACTAATATTCCGCCCCATAATCTGACAGAAATTCTCAATGCCACACTTGCAACGATAGATAATCCCGACATCGACCTTGCAGAAATAATGACTTATGTACCTGGTCCTGACTTTCCAACAGCGGCGATGATTAATGGTGCTCAAGGTATGAGTGAGGCCTATCGAACGGGCCGTGGCCGTGTTCATATGCGTGCTCGCGCAATCATTGAAACAAATGACAGCACCGGACAGCAAAGTATTGTTGTTATTGAACTACCTTATCAGGTGAATAAAGCACGTTTGATTGAAAAGATTGCTGAACTGGTTAAAGATAAAAAGATTGAAGGCATTTCAGCTTTACGCGATGAATCTGATAAAGATGGTATGCGTATGGTGGTGGTGCTCAAACGAGGCGAAGTGCCAGAAGTTATCCTCAATAACCTTTACAAGCAAACCCAAATGCAAACAGTGTTTGGTGTCAATATGGTGGCCATTGTTGATGGGCAGCCTCGCTTATTAGGTTTGCAAGATATTTTAGCGGCCTTTATCGGTCATCGCCGAGAAGTGGTAACGCGCCGTTCATTATATGAATTACGCAAAGCGCGTGATCGTGCGCATATCTTAGAAGGTTTGGCGACTGCCTTAGCGAATATTGATGAAGTAATCGAGTTGATCAAATCATCAGCCAGCCCGGCAGATGCTAAAGCAGCATTATTAGCACGCGGTTGGGCATCAGAAATGATCCTTGAAATGTTGGGCGCTGCAGGCGCTGAAGCTTCACGTCCTGAAGGTTTAGAGGCTGAGATGGGCTTGGTTGATGGTGTCTATCATTTGTCCCCTACTCAAGCACAAGCCATTTTAGAAATGAGATTGCATCGTCTGACCGGGCTTGAACAAGATAAAATTTTAGATGAATATCGTGAAGTATTAGAAGAAATTGCTGCATTACTAGCCATTTTGAGTGAGCCAGATAATTTGATGGCAGTAATTCGTGAAGAATTGGTGAAAGTTAAAGAAGAATTTGGTGATAAACGTCGCACTGAAATTCTTGATGCACATTTGGATCTGACTTTAGAAGATTTAATCACTGAAGAAGAAATGGTAGTGACCTTATCACATGCCGGATATGCTAAAACGCAGCAGTTAGATACCTATCGCGCGCAACGTCGTGGTGGTAAAGGCAAATCTGCCACATCGATGAAAGATGAAGATTTTATTGAACATCTATTTATTGCTAACACCCATGACACATTATTGTGCTT
>CAYTAM010000214.1:0-3060 GCA_964435685.1 uncultured Methylophaga sp.
TTCAATCTGTAACAACAGACCAAAAGCTAGCAAGCCAGCACTTCGTTACAATGTTAGATAAGGACTAGTCATTACCTTCACATTGCGCCTTGTTCTGGCTTGCTATTTTTGCCCTGAATCTTCATACACTGAATGATTACGGGTATATTATTGACAGCGTACTACAACAATAGGTGAATCAGCTTATTTCAGGCTTGGATTACCAACAAGACTTTAAGTCAATGCGAGCGTAGCTAACGCATATGAACATTACCGTGCCAACCTTATACAAACAATACGCTGACTTGTGCGAAATGGGTGGGGTCAAGTTTATAGATTTTAATATTGATGAAAGCTTTGGTCGCTGTATTGATGGTCTGGTTTTGGTCGACTTGCAACAGCTTAAAGCCAAAATAAAAGCACTGAACAAGGTAGTTATGCAATTTTTCTTCATTATGAAGCGGGGTTTGTCGATAAGTAGGTGTAATTCATAGGCTTTATGGCTATCCTTATCCCGTTTTCAGGTTAAATTAGGGTGGAGACATTGATGTTACAAAACTAACGGCACAAAAACTGCATAAACAATCATAACGAAAGATAGTTTGTTTGGGAAATATCTTTAAATTTAAGTTGTTACCAGACTATTCTTGTAAAAAACAACAGGTTATATGTTTATGATGCGTTTTTGTCAATACGTACTGCCAATTATCAGCTCGACTATTTTGCTGTTCTCCTGCCAAATTTTCGCCGCTACAGATGAGGCTGTGAGTGATATTAGAGTATTAATTGACGTTTCTGGCAGTATGAAAAAGAATGATCCTAATAATCTTCGCGCTCCCGCATTAAGGCTTATTGTTGGTTTAATGCCAGAAAATGCAGTTGCAGGTGCTTGGACGTTTGGCGAAAATGTTAAGGCAGTTGTTCCTCACCAAAAAGTTAGCGATAACTGGAAATCAACAGCCAATCTGCAGTCGAAAGAAATTCATTCTTTAAGTTTGTTTACAGATATAGAGCAAGTACTGAATAAAGCAACAAAAGATCAACAAAAAAGCGATATAGCGTTTCGACGACATGTGATTTTACTATCTGATGGGCTAGTGGATATATCCCCGAATGAACAACTAAACGCACAATCTCGCCAACGCATTATAGATGAAATTATTCCACGCTTAACAGAGGCTAATGTTGCAATACATACTATTGCATTATCGGAAAATGCAGATCATGAGTTATTGCGCATCATGTCATTAGCAACGGATGGCTGGCATGAACAGGTAGATAATGCCGATACCTTACAACGTGTTTTTCTGAATTTGTTTGAAAAAGCGGTACAGCGTGACACGGTTCCGCTTAGTGACAACCTGTTTAAGGTTGATGAAAGTGTGTCTGAAATGACCTTGTTGGTCTTTCGTAAAGTAGGTGCTAAGCAAACGGAATTAATATTGCCTGATCAATCACGTATAAATAAGGATGAAATTTCTGCAAATATTCGCTGGCATCATGAGGATAATTACGATCTCATTACGATTGCAAGCCCACTAGTAGGAGGGTGGGAAATTGATGCTGAAGTTGATCCTGATAACCGTGTAATGGTTATTACCGATCTGAAATTACGTACAACAGATCTACCTAATAATATTCTAATTGGAGAAAGCTTTGATTTTGATGCAAGTTTGCTGGAAAAAGATCAAATAATACAGCGGCAGGACTTTCTAGAACTAGTTGATGTGCAGTTAAAAGAAGAATCAGAGATAACGGATGCGGTTGAACGTAGCTTAAATACCTATCAGCAACAGGGACGCTATCGCACCCATGTCGGTGATAATTTTCAACCAGGACGCAATGATGTTGTTATCACCATGAAAAGTGCAACCTTTGAACGACAACGTCGCCAAAGTATCAATGTGGTCGCAGTCCCTTTTGATATTAGCGTTGAGCGTCTTGCAGACCAAGAAACGCGTACCCATCGTTTAATATTAGATCCGGATACCGAGCTTATAAAAGCAGACAGTATAACAATAACAGCAATGTTAAGGTCACAACAGGGCAATGAGTGGTCTTATGAGGTAATGAAAAACTCACAGCAACAATGGCAGTTGACATTGGCCGAATTAAATGAGGATGAGCAATACACAGTAGCGTTACAAATTAAAGGTGAAACAGTGAAAGGGCGAAGCCTATTCTTACAGCCTGATCCTATTACCCTGCAAGAAGAGCCTATTGGTATTGTTGTTGAGACACCTATTCTGGGCGATGATGGTATCGGTAATAACACTACGCAACAACAAGGTAAGGGTTCAGATATATTGCAAAGTATTAGTGAAGAAGTTAATTCCATCAATGTAGAAGAACGGGTTTTAGACGAAATAACAGAGGATATGGATGAGTTATTAATAGAAAATGAGTTGCCCGAAACTGTATTAGAAGCATCGTCAATGATGAAGCTAGCTGTAGGAAATGGCATTATAGTGTTATTCATTATTATTGCCGTTTTGTTATGGCGGAGAAGCCAAGCAGCTAAAACGAACCCTGGAGATCTTTTATAAATGAGTTTAAGTGATCCAATTATTCAATTACTTGCCTATGAATTAGCCGTTATATTTTTCGTATTAAGTTTGTGGCTTATTTTTAGAAGGAATAAAACCAATAAACGCGTGCATAATGATGCGACAAAAATTGTTAAACAACTAAGCAAAGAAAAAAGTGGACGCATTGAAGCATTAACGCAAAAACTAACCGATAAATACGGTTTAACGGGAGAGGCACTCACACAAGCAGTGTCCGACTTTCAAGGACAAGAGCAGCAGATCAATAAAACAGTTGTAAGCCTATTTGTTGAGCAAGATGGTAACTTATTGCTCAGCGCGCCAGAGCAATTATCAAATGTGATAGATGCGTGCCTAGATTTATTACCTGTAGGAGGCGGTGTTATTGTAGAGGGGCAGCAACAGGTATCATTATCGCTAAATGAACAAATAGATGCGGCACAATTGAAACTGGACTTATTGATGGCGGAATTAAAAGAAACGTTTGGCAGTGACGAAAGTAGTAAACCAGAACCATAACCAGAACCAGAACCAT
>CAYTAM010000215.1:0-3048 GCA_964435685.1 uncultured Methylophaga sp.
GTTACACCGCATCTATTGCCTTACTTCAGACTTATGGGTAATAGGCAGTCCTAGGTAACATACCGTTATCTTTGAGGAATTCTGGTGACACAATACTTAATTTCCCTTGGCTTGACTGATACAGTATCACTATTGCCTTGAGGGTTTCCAGTCGGTATTGTTCTATTTATCCTTATCCGTATTTTGTGATATGTTTCACAGGTCGAAAACCAGCACCTTTTAGTATGGCGAGTCTAGTGAAAACATCATTTCCTTCAATATAATCATCACCCAAACTGCCTTTGCTGATGTCATCATTGCCTCTGCCATAAATGGTAGTATCCCTGAAAGAATCCGCTAAATTTAGAATAATTAAACATTAAGTGGCTCACGCATCAACACCTGTATTTTGTGAATATCCGCTTGCCAATCACGCTATCGCAACTTTAAATATCGCGGTGGTGAATTCACCCTCGCCTAATAAATCTTCTTCATAAAATACCATGCCAACATGGCAAATACAGCCGTTGGGATCGCAGCGGATAACCATGGCAAGATCCCAAAAACCAAACCCATGTGCTGAAAGCTTTGGTTAAACAGATAAAAACCAATGCCAACAAGCGCTCCAGCCAGTATCCGTCCTCCTATTGGCGTTGAGCGTAGCGGTCCAAACACAAAGGGAACAGCTAGGAACACCATTACAGCCGCACTAATCGGCATCATAATTTTCATCCAAAATGCCATTTGATATTGTTCAACCGCTTGTTTATTCTCTTTTAAATAAGCAATATATTGCACTAAATCCCATAGCGGTAAAAATTCAGGTTTCATTACCACAATATTAGCGATCCCTGGGTTAAGAGGAGAACGCCATTGAGCTCGTTCAATCGAGCGTATTTGTACGCCATGCTCATCTATCGTACTCTGCACCACATCAGTTAGAATCCAACTTTCATCTTGATAAGTAGCCTGTTTCGCTTGTGTAATGATGCGTAAGCGGTTTTCAGCATCAAATTCATAAATTGAAATACCTTCAAACTGACCATCTGGCAAAATGCGTTCAACGTGGTTAAAGTGCAAGCCGTCACGCGTCCAAAAACCATGTTCTGATCGCATTTCTACCGTGCCCGTTTGCGCCATTGACTGAATAGCTTGTGCCTTTTCTTCCGCAAAAGGTCGTATTACTTCACCTGTAAATAAGGTAACAAGCATCAAGCATAACGCTACTATTGCGACGGCTTTATTAATCTGCTGTATCGACAACCCTGCTGCGCGCATTGCCACAAGCTCGCCCTGACTCGCCAAGGTGCCTAAGCCAAGCACGCTACCTAATAATGCCGCTATCGGCAATAAGTCATACACTCTTCCCGGCATCGATAACGCAAGATACGACATTATTACTGTTAAACCATAACTGCCTTTGTCCAAGTCTTCCAGTTCGGTAACAAAATCCATAAAGGTATATAAACCTACTAGTACCAATAATACTAATAAAGTACTACTTAATACTGTGCTAGTAATATAGCGATTTAACACGCTCATTTGCTAGTCTCAATAGCTTGTTTATGTGCGCGATAAGCGCGTATTTTCGACCAGTTAAATAGGATAAGTACCACTAGAATCATCAAAAGATGTACCCACACCGCACCCAGCCAAGGCACTATTACCCCTTTTGAGACCCATGCCCGCGTTATACCTAACAGGTTGCTGTAGATAATATAAATTAGTATCGCAGGTAAAAAACCAGCATAGCGACCTTGCCGTGGTGCAGCTTTTGCTAAGTTGATGGCTAATAAAGACAAGATTATCGTCATCATTACGGCTGAAGCACGCCATTGCAACTCGGCAATATCCCGTAGCTGTCCACGTTGCCATAATGTTGTTGTAGATAATGCTTTGTGACGTTCTCGGACTTGTTGTTGTTGACCTTTTTCTATAAGAAAACTATGTGAGGCATACTGGGCAATAATGAAGTCTCGATCGCCTGCTTGGCCTTCATAGCGATAGCCATTTTCTAATATAAGGTATTTATCACCCGTAGCCGTATCAATATCAAATCGACCTTGCGCTGCCCGAAAAATAAGTGGCCGACGATCATCTTGAGCAATTTTTATAAAGATATTCTGCATATTTTCCCCATCATCGCTCAAATTTTGTGAGTAAAATGTCCAGTCTCCATCACGGCTTTCTTTGAATGTTGCTGCAACCAAACCGCTGGTATCCGCCGCTAGTTTTGCACGCTGCTCTAATTGGTAGCGCCCCGACAATGCCTCTGGTACCAGTACAAATGCGAGCAAGCCAACAAACATTGCAATAATTCCGGAGAAAACAACTACATTACGAGTAAGTCGGTGGTTAGACACGCCGCATGTTGCAATAACAGTCAACTCATTATCAGCATTCATCCGTCCCAATGCCAGCATCACTGCTAAAAAAGTGCCCAGCGGCAATAATAATGATAATGCTCCTAATGAACTGTAGCCCAGTAATGTGAAAATCACCTCGCCCGGCAAATTACCGACCGCAGCTTGCGCTAAATATCGTGCAAAACGCGTTGCGACAAAAATCAACCACAACACACTGGTCACAGCCAATAGATACAAACCAAACTCTCGCCATAAATAACGGTCAAGAATAGATAGGTAGCGTTGCGAAAATTGACGAATGGCAAGCATTATTTAATAGTCTTCGTTAGAATAGAGGTTTAGCATAACAAATACCCAAATTATTTGAAGATGCAGATTTTTTATTTCCGTCACTCCCGCATGTTATTAGCGGGAGTCTATTAGATCCTCATAAAAGATCATCGAGGATGACGGACTTTGATTAATATGATCTGCATCTTCAAGAAGTTTGGGTATATACCCGTGATCATTCAATGTGTGAATATTCAGGGCAAAAATAGCAAGCCAGAACAAGGCGCAATGCGCAGGTAATGGCTAGCCCTTATCAAGCATTGTAACGAAGGGCTGGTTTTCTAGCTTTTGGTCTGTTGTTACAGATTGAATGATTACGGGTATATACATTAATATAATTCACAGGAGAAATCCATGCAGTATTTGGTCACAA
>CAYTAM010000216.1:0-3018 GCA_964435685.1 uncultured Methylophaga sp.
TATATGATGACTATTTTACATTAATTAGAGTGGTTACGACTAAAATATTGCCATAATTTCTATATCAGAATTTAGATTTTGATGTATCATTCTTCTATTCAAGATCTGAAGGGATATCATTATGCGCCGTATATTGACTATTATTATTTTCATTAGTGTTTTTATTGTAGGCATTGCCTTTTCAGCGATCAATAACGATCCTGTTATAGTCAATTATTACCTCGGCACACTCTCACTTCCACTTTCTATTATCGTTGTATTCTCCATTGTTCTAGGACTTATCTTAGGTGCGTTAGCAATATTTGTGGGTAAGGTACAATTACGTTATGAAAACCGCCGCTTGCATAAAAAGCTTGAAGTTTCAGAACAAGAAATAAATAGCCTACGTATTCTACCACTCACGGATGAACACTAAGGCCTGCTCGCTATGAATGTAGAATGGTTATTACTTCTTCTGCCTATTGCTGCCATATCAGGTTGGTTGTCAGCAAGAAAACATTATAAAAGGCAGCCTAACAGTCATAATAACACTTTTAACCCTGAGTATTTCAAAGGTCTAAACTTTTTATTAAATGAACAACCAGACAAGGCAATAGATGTCTTTATTAAATTACTTGAAGTTAATAGTGAAACTGTTGAAACCCATTTAGCCTTAGCGAATTTATTTCGCAGGCGTGGTGAAACGGATCGTGCCATTCGCATTCATCAAAATCTTATTGCACGACCAACATTAACACCATCACAACGCGATCAAGCATTAGTTGAATTGGGACTGGACTATATGAATGCGGGGGTGCTTGACCGCGCTGAATCACTCTTTCTTGAGTTGTTGAATAAATCATCACCACCTATCCAAGCCTATAAGCAATTACTGCGCATCTATCAACAAGAAAAAAAATGGTCTCAAGCCATTAAAATGGCGAAAGAAATACAAGTTATAGGCCAAGATGATATCGGTCACGTTATTGCTCAGTTTTATTGTGAGTTGGCGGCAACACAGCACATCAACACCACCAATAAAGCTTTTGCGTTTCTTAAACAAGCAAATAAATATGACCAAAACTGCGTTCGCGCAATGTTATTGGAATCAGAACTACACATCACTGCACATAATTATCGCAAAGCACTGAAGTGTTTATTACATATTGAGCAACAAAATCATCGGTATATTGCCGAAGCCTTGCCCAAATTATTATTATGTTACCAACAACTTAATAATTTGCCTGCATTTGAAAACTGGCTCAGTGCTTTACTTACCAGTTACCCTAATTTAACCAGTGCTCGCTTAATGCTAACACAAATAACACAACTGCAGCGTGGTAACCAAGCAGCACAAGATTATTTACACCAACAATTACATTCACACCCTTCTGTTGAAGGTTTGCACGCTTTAATTTCATTAGGTGAGCCATCAAATCCTGTTTTAGTGCCTTTAATTCGGGATATTACCTCGATTATGATCCGCCATGGTGATCGCTACAGCTGTCAACACTGTGGCTTTTCGGGTAAAACCATGCATTGGAACTGCCCAAGTTGTAAACAATGGGGTACTGTTAAACCAACAGAAATTCACCTTCCGCTTTAGAAAATTTATTGGAGTTATCGCCATGAAGGATATTTTAATTTATCATAATTCACGTTGTAGTAAATCTAGACAAACACTTGCACTGCTTGAACAGCAAGGTATTCAGCCACAGATCATTGACTATATTAAAACACCGCCTAGTATTGAGACCCTGACAAACATTCTAACCCAACTTAATATTACTGCCCGTGATTTACTTAGAAAAGGTGAAGCTATTTATAAAGAACTAAACTTAGCCGATAAGTCGTTAACTGATCAACAGCTTATAGAAGCGATGTGTGAGAATCCAAAATTAATTGAACGCCCTATCGTTATTCACCATGGCAAAGCAAAAATTGGTCGCCCTCCAGAAGCTGTGCTTGAAATTTTATAATGGCTGAAATACTGGTGCTTTATTATAGTCGCTCAGGTCATGTTAAAGAAATGGCCGAAACTATTGCGCGGGGCGTTGAATCTGTTGCCGGCTGCGCTAGTCGTTTAAGAACTGTTCCGGAAATATCCACCGTATGTGAAGCTACGGAAGACAGTATACCCAGCCAAGGTCATCTCTACGCTAGCGTAGATGATCTCAAACAATGTGCTGGTCTAGTGATGGGCAGCCCCACCCGTTTTGGTAATATGGCAGCACCGTTAAAATATTTTATTGATTCCACTAGTGATGTTTGGCTCTCTGGTTCACTTATCGGAAAACCTGCTGCTGTATTCACATCAACAGGCAGCTTACACGGAGGGCAAGAGTCAACCCTGTTA
The DNA here is from genome assembly GCA_964435685.1 of uncultured Methylophaga sp. Lineage (GTDB taxonomy): Bacteria > Pseudomonadota > Gammaproteobacteria > Nitrosococcales > Methylophagaceae. The sequence continues at coordinate 2,336 of CAYTAM010000216.1, forward strand.
TCAATGATGTTACCGTTGATGCATCACGGTATGATAATAATGGGATTACCTTATAGCGAAGCAACATTAATGACAACAACTGATGGCGGTACACCCTATGGCGCCAGTCATTTAGCTGGTAGTAACAGTGATCGCCCCTTAAGCGATAATGAAGCGCAATTATGCCAGGCACTAGGTCAACGTGTTGCCTTAACCGCACTAGCATTACAGGATTAATCTGTGGATCAATTTTTTAAACACTTAGCACTCGCTAGCTACTTTGGCTTAATGATCACTTTAATCAGCTGGATCACTCTGCCTGACCATAGTGATAACTACCCAACCGGTGCCTTGTTAATTATCGCCTTAGTGCCCTTATTATTCCCATTACGTGGTCTTTTACATGGCAGACCTTACACCCATGCATGGACAACATTCTTAATGTTATTGTATTTTACCCATGGCGTTGGTGAAGTTTATAGTGCGGATGGTTTGCATTTATATGCTAGTTTAGAAGTATTATTTAGTTCGCTAACATTTGTCTCCTCAATCACGTTCATCAAATTAAATGCCAAAATGCAAAGAGAATCACAGAATAAATAATTCTATTTAGTATACAATTTACGGAAAACAGGTTTCGGAGAATCATGATGGGTACTATTTTAGATATATACCCAAACAACTTGGAAATAGATGATTCAGAG
>CAYTAM010000217.1:0-2966 GCA_964435685.1 uncultured Methylophaga sp.
AAATAGCGACACTTTTTTCTGCGCCTAATTCTAATCGACTTGATCAGAGCCTCCTTAAGTAGCCCCTGAACAAGTCATGCACGCTACTAAAAATTTAGTTAATTAGTCTTTGCTCATTTCTTGTGGCACCTTACCCGCAATAAAATAGGTATACGCAATAACTTCAGCAATAACCCGATACAATAACGGCGGGATTTCCTCACCTAATTCCAACTCACTCAACAGTGCCGCTAACATCTCATCCTCTCGCAAAGGTACGCCATGTTCTTTGGCTATACGAATGATTTCCTGAGCGAGTTCACCTTCACCTGTAGCCGTTACAATCGGTGCATTTTCACCGTCATATTGCAATGCAATGGCACGAAGTGGTTCATTATGATTATCCGTCATGAATATAGATCCACTTCCGAAGTCGGCTCCCTTATATAGTGCTGCTCTGTCATTACTGCTTCATCTACTTCGCCACAAAAACAACTCATATGACTAGCCGTCACACCCAACTCGCTTAATGAAGCAACAAGTTCGTCTAAATGTTCTGTTAATAATTGCGCACTGTCACTGCGCTGTGCCCTAAACACCACTTTGACATCCTCATCCACCAAGGTCACCGTTGCCTGAACCGGTCCCAAATTCTGCGTATCTAAGCGTAACTGAACACTCCATATTTCATCATCCTGCTCACCTTTTTTTTCATGCTGATCGATGTGTAGCTGTAATAAATCTAAATTTTGTTTGTCTTTAATCGGAATATCAAATAACCAACCTACCGTCGTGCTAGTACCACTATCAGTCTCTCGCAACATCAACAATTGATTCAATTGCAACTTATTATAAACCCCCTCAAGCTCTTTAAAAACCAGCATTAACTCCGCTAAATTGAGTGGTATCGGTCTAACCGCTACCGTACTCGCTGATACTGAACTCGACAATATTTGTGTTAATAACAATGCTTGTTCTTTATTTAACAGTCCAGGAAGCAGGGTTTGGACTGCACTAGGTGAAACAACACCTTTAGCTGATAATAAAACATGTAGCAACTGCTCTACAGTTTTGCCTTGTGATGCCAATGCTGATAACACTTGTGCAGGTAATTTATTAATCGCTTCATCAGTTGTTATTCCACGCACCTGTGACATCACCGTTTCTAATGCCGCCAAAATCTTCACCACATTGGCTTTAAAATCTTGATTACTACTGCTAGGTTGATTCAATAATCCATTTTCAGTAAATGTGCCTGATAAAGCCATCGCCTGCTTTAGTGCATTTGATTGCGTCACTACCGTTTTATCTAATGACGACTGAAGTAAATTAGTGATTGCCGACTGCATAGTTTCAGGCAACACCTTACTAGTTAAGGCATTGAGCAAATGTGTTAACTGTGGATTAACCGCTTGCTGGCTCAATAACTGCTGCAAACGCTGCTCTATTTTCTGCTGTACCATTTCTGGCTGTAACTGTACAGCTAAAGGCTTTACACTGATAATATCCATCACCAACTTATCACCCAGCTTAAACTGTTTTGAAAGATGTGAAACATCAATATCCAGCAAGCCATTCTGCACTGCAAGCATCTGAACTAATATGCGCCCTTGTGCTAATACTTTTACAAGCTCCACAGCAAACTGCTGACCTACCTGCAAATTAGCAGCCAATTTTTGGTTCTCTGGCACAAGCAACTTTAACACCGTCTTACCCGCTTGCTCTGCCCACTCTAGCTGTATCCTCTGACCTGCTTGCAAATCAACAAGTGTCCGCAACTGTAACACACTGTCACCCACTTTGATTGAGACCACTTCAGCTGCCCGTGTAGCTTGCATTACACGCGCCTCAATCCGCTGCCCCGCCGCCTTGTCAATAAGTACCTTATTAGGGATGTCTTGAACTAACCCAACATTATTACCACTGGATTGAGAAATAATCACACTCATAACCTATATTTAAAGTTCCATAGAGAAATGCTAGTATATACCCATGGATGATTCAATATTATGGTATATACGTGAACAAGGCGACATAACTAAAGGTCCCTTTACCACGTCAATAATAAATAATCAGCTTTCACAACATAGATTAAAAGCCACTGATGAAGTTAGTAAAGACCAAATCCACTGGCAACCCTTATCTAGCTGGTCGGAATATCAGGCTGATCATAGTGACAATACGGTTAAGCAACTTGATGAACGTGATGGTTTTGACAGGCGAAATAACCAACAAACTAAACAACCCACCCAACGCAGCAATAATGAGCGTAGAGCAATTGAAGATGATGGTGACATTCAACGCCGACAGCGCCGCACCAAGCTGATGCAAAAATTCCGACAGCGTAAACAAGCCTTATTCTGGCCAACCATTGCAGTAATATCAGCTAGTTTACTCGTGCTCTTCTTAGGTGTTTTTTATGCTGAATCGTTACCGATCTCCAAATCAAATTGCAACGCCGCCCCCGCCCCCTATGTCAACTGGGAAAATTGCGTAAAGCCTAAAATAAATTTAAAAAACGCCGATCTTAGCAACGCTCAACTACGTAATAGTCAATTATCCGAAAGTAATTTAATGAACGCCACATTAAACGGTGCCGATCTTGCCTTTGCTGATCTATACTCTGCTAACCTAAGCTATAGCCGCATGCAAAATACTAATTTGAAAGGTGCCAATCTAAAGCACGCCGACTTGAGTTATGCTGACCTGACTAATAGCGATTTATCATATGCCGATCTTAGCCAAGCTAACTTGGGGGGAAGCAAACTAGATAATGCACGTTTTGACCATGCTATTTGGATTAATGGAAAAGTATGTAAAACTGGCTCTATTGGACAATGTAAATTGACACCATAAGTTCACTGTTTACTTTAATCAGACTGTAAAAATCAACATCCGTTGCTCTAACATGAACACTTAATATAGCGTTATGCTAAAATTCTTCAAACAGCATTTTGAACGAATTTGGACAAGTAACTTCATAAGGT
>CAYTAM010000218.1:0-2963 GCA_964435685.1 uncultured Methylophaga sp.
ACACTGCTTATTTTATTATCAATACTCTTGCTTCAGGGTTGTGCTACCGCTGTTGTTACCGGTGTTGCAACTGGTGCCGCAGTTACCACTGATCGACGCACCACCGGTATGGTAATTGATGATCAAGGTATTGAACTTGTAGCATACCGCACTATATTTAGCAATAAAGAAATCCATGACCAAGTCCACGTAAATATCACTAGTTATAATGGTTTAGTTTTGCTTACGGGTGAAACGCCCACCGAATCGTTAAAACAACAAGTTGAAGATATCGTTAAAAAGCACCCCAAAGTGCGCCGTGTTTTTAATGAAATTATTATTGCTGCTCCCAGCGCACTGCCCTCTCGTACTAGTGATACTTGGGTCACAACTAAAATAAAAGCAAAATTGACCGCTGAACGAGGAATTAACCCACTGACTATTAAAGTGGTAACTGAGCATGGTGTCGTTTTTTTAATGGGGCTGGTCAGCCGTGCTGAGGCAGATACAGTCATTGCTGTCGTTACCCAATCTGCTGGTGTGCAACGTGTCGTTAAACTGTTCGAATATACTGACTAACCTGAGTTCTGGATAAGAAAAATAGTTGAATAATGGTTAAAGTGTAAGGGTGATCTAAAGGGTTGTAATAAATTGGATTTATACCCGTGATCCCGAAAGGCTTCACCCACCCGTCATCTCGAAAGACTTTTTAGACGGGATCTATCGTTGGTATAAACACAAAATCATTCAATCTGTAAATTTTCGCTCTTCCGTCACTCCGGTATGCTTTTAGCCGGAGTCTAGTGTTACAGCCATAGATCCCCGATAAAAGATCTCGGGGATGACGAGGGTTTTTTTACAGATTGAATGATTACGGGTATAAACACTTGATAGCAACCATATACAGTTGCTATTAAGTATTTATTTAGTATAATAGGCTAACATTACTAGGTAGCCTCCATGACTAAGAATCAAAAGCTTATTACCAAATTTAAAACAGCAAAGTCTATTACTTGGCTAGAGCTAGTTAAATGTTTGGAAACATTGGGGTTTGAACGTATTGAAAGTACCGGATCAAGAGTTAATTTTCAAAATGGTAGTAAAGATATTATCAAACTACATAAGCCTCATCCACAAAAAGAAGTTAAAGACTACATATTGAAAAGGGTCAGAAAATTACTAAAAGAGTGGGATTACATATAATGAAAAACACATTAAAATTTAACGGCTATTTTGGCTCTATTGAGATCAGTCCAGAAGACAATGTTCTACATGGAGAGCTACTTTTTATACGTCCTTTAATCACTTATGAGGCTGAAACAGCAAGAAAACTGGAAGAGGCTTTCAAAGGATCCGTAACTGATTATTTGGCGTTTTGCAAAAATCAGGGTGTAGAGCCAGCAAAACCTTGCAAGGGATCACTTAATATTCGGTTAGGACAAAAACTGCATTTATCGGCTGCAGTCATGGCACATAATGAAACTACAAGCCTGAATGACCTAATTAAAAGTGCGGTATCTGAAAAAATTCAACGTTCGGGTGTTCTTTAAAAATAAATAAACCACAACGGAAAATTATGTTAAACGGCTATTAATTTCGTGTTCTGGGGACACAATGAAGCTCCCCTATAACGTCAAAGTGGTTACAGAGCATGGCATTGTTTTTTAATGGGTATTGTCAGCCGCGCTTAGGCAGCCCAAACGGTTCTGGTTGTTACCCAATCTGCTGGTGAGCAACGTGTAGTTAAACTGTTCGAATATACTGACTAAAACGGTTTAACAACTACTAAAATAACAACCGCGATTAGAATAACAACAGGGATTTCATTAAACCAGCGATAAAATAGATGTGAACGTGTGTTTTTGTCATTATTAAACTGTTTTACTATTTTGCCACAATAACCATGATAACCATAAAGCAGCGTTACCAATAATAACTTAGCATGTAGCCAGTGCATGAGTGCAATTTGCTCTAGTGAATAAAAGCCAAGTAGCCATGCCCCAAAAACAAATGTCAAAATAGCACTGGGTGTCATAATGCCTCGATATAACTTGCGTTCCATAACTTTAAAGCGCTCATTGCCTACTTCATCATCACATGCGGCATGGTAGACAAAGAGTCGTGGCAAATAAAACAGCGCGGCAAACCATGTCACCACAAATATAATATGAAAAGCTTTCACCCAAAGCATTATTTTTCCTTCACTGTTAATCAGTGTTATACCCAAACTACTTGGAAATGCATGATTCAGCAAGAGGACTAGCCATTGCCTTCACATTGCGCCTTGCCCTGACATTAGGGCTAAGCCCTAATCTCCAGATAGAAAAACGGATAGAGCACAAGTCTTTGATTACGCAGCACATCCAAAAAATGCCCGCTTAAACCTTGGGTGAAGCTAAGATTTTTTGAATATCCTGTGAAACCAAATACTTACACTCTATCTCGCTCCTCTATCTGGGGATTAGGGCTAAGCTCTGAACTATGCATTTCCAAGTAGTTTGAGTATACTATCAATTATTCATTCTATCCGAGAATCAGCATGTCAAATACGTATTCTACTGAACGTCGAAAATTTAGCCGTATTCCCTTTCCCGCTACTGCCCATCTTAAAGCTTATAAAGGAGAATTACACCTTAATTGTGATGTAATTGACATATCATTGAAAGGTATTTTAATTAGTATGCCTGTTGGCTGGATAGGCGAAATGCAGGATAAATATAAAATTGATCTCTTACTAGAAAATGCAGAAATTGTAATCAATATGTATGCACGTGTTGCTCATCTTGATAATGAATCTGTCGGGTTCCTCTGTGAACATATAGATCTTGATAGCATCAGTCATTTAAAACGCTTGGTTGAACTTAATTTAGGTGATGAAACGTTGCTCCACCGTGAACTATCTGCTTTGATCAATAGTTAAGAAAATAGCTACTTTAACGCATCAATCGCTTCTGATAGATGCTGCACCGCAATCACGTTAATGC
>CAYTAM010000219.1:0-2963 GCA_964435685.1 uncultured Methylophaga sp.
TTACCCTGCCACCATCATAGTATCAATCCAGACCGAGCCTGTCCGAGTGCTACCTCGTGATTCAATATCATTGCCTACTGCTTGGATCCCCATAAACATTTCACGTAAATTACTGGCAATAGTGAACTCGTCTATTGGATATTGAATTTCGCCATTTTCAACCCAAAAACCCGCCGCACCTTGTGAATAATCACCCGTGATAATATTGACACCCATGCCCATGGTTTCTGTAACTAATACGCCTGTTCCCATTTCTTTTAATAGCGCTTTAAAATCCAAGGCTCCACTATCAATGGTTAAATTGTGTACACCGCCCGCATTACCGGTGGTTTTCATTTTGAGTTTTCTCGCCGAGTAATTATCTAGAACATAACTCTGCAAAATGCCATTTGTCACCAGATCACGTGTTTTTGTTGCTACGCCATCACCATCAAATGTTGCGCTACTTAGACCCTTTAATAAATAAGGCTGTTCGTGAATATGAATAAATTCCGGAAAGATTTGCGTGTCTAAATGATCGAGTAAGAAAGACGATTTTCGATATAAGGCACTTCCTTTAACTGCTGAAATAAATTTGCCGAATAATGAAGGTGCAATATCTGCTGCAAAAATAATCGGATAGTTTCCTGTCTTCACTTTTCTGGCATTAAGTCGACGCAGGGTATTATCAGCGGCACGCTGCCCAATCGCCTTTGCCGATTGCAGATCAGTTGCATCTCTAGTCATATCATACCAATAATCACGTTGCATGCCGCGTTCATCATCAGCGATCAAGGTGCATACTAAGCTGTGGCGGGAGCTAAGCGTTTTTCCTATAAAGCCATGACTATTCGCATAGACATAGCTACTCTGATGGCTCGACAAGCCACCTCCTTCTGAATTTGTTATTCTTGCATCAACATCAAGACCTGCTTGCTCACATTCTGTTGCAATCGTAATGGCTTGCCCAGCATCAATATCCCATGGATGATGCAATGATAAATCAGGGAGTTCTGTTGCCATTAATCCAACGTCAGCTAGCCCCGCACAGTCATCTTCTTGAGTATGTTTTGCAATGCCACACGCTGCTTTTACCGCATCTGTGATAGCTTCTGGTCGCAGATCGGAGGTGCTGGCTGAGGCTTTGCTTTTCCCAAAATAAACGGTAATTCCCAAGCCTTTATCATTGTTATATTCTAAGGTTTCAACCTCACCTTGACGCACCGAAACTGATAAGCCCTTGCTTTGGCTTACACCTACTTCAGCGGTGCTGGCACCTAATTTTTTAGCCTGTTGTAATGCAATTTCAGCGGCGTTATTTAACGCGATACTGTCTATTTGTTCACTCATCTTAATTTTATTTCAACCTTTGTTACATATAGGGCACGCAGGATTTTGTGTTAATTTTATCTGCTGCCATGTCATCGATAGTGCATCTAAAACCAATAGTCGATCCGCCAATGATTCGCCGATATTTGTTAATAATTTTATCGTTTCAATCGCCTGTACGCTACCAATAACCCCCAATAGGGGTGATAGCACTCCAGATTCTGAACAGGTTTCTTGCAATTCACCATTATCTTGATAAACACAGCGGTAACAAGCACTATTTGCTTGACGAGCATCATACACGGTTACTTGCCCTTCCATACGAATAGCCGCACCTGAAACAAGAGGCGTTTTTGTCTGTTGCGTCACTTCATTTAATAAGAATCGCGTAGCAAAATTATCACTGCAATCAACGACCACATCAATTGTTTCAACTAGTGTTTCCAAGGTTTGTTTAGTCAGTCTTTTGCTGTGAATATCAAGCTGTATTTCGCTGTTAATTGCGCGCAAACTGTTTGCGGCTGATTCAACTTTTAAGCAATCAATATCCTGTTCGCTATGAATGATTTGTCGTTGCAAATTAGATAACTCAACCTTATCATTATCAATTAGCGTTAATTTTCCCACCCCAGCAGCGGCTAAATACAGTGAAACTGGTGCACCCAAGCCACCCAAGCCGACAATTAACACATGACTATCTAATAATTTTTGCTGCCCCACAATATCTATTTGTGGCAATAAAATTTGTCGGCTATAGCGCAATAACTGCGTATCATTCACTAAAAATTTGCCCTTTTATTACGCGATCATTGCCGCCTAAGTCTTGATGTGATGAGATGTTTATAAAGTCTGCATCTCGAAATAACTGTAGCACCTGCGATCCTTGATCATAACCGTGTTCCACCAGCAACCATCCTGCTAACTTCAAACAGCGCTGCGCTTGCTTCACTAATATCCGCGTAGCGTCTAAACCATCATGACCAGATACTAGCGCTCTTAATGGTTCAAATCGCACATCTCCTTGCAATAAATGTGGATCATTTTCTGCAATATAAGGGGGATTACTCACCACCAGATCTAGCGTTCTATCAGCAACAGCCTCTAACCACTGACCTTGCCAGAATGAAACATTATTCAGCTTATGAATAACAGCATTATTTTTAGCCACAATCAGTGCAGGTGATGAATAGTCCATGGCTAAGATATGAGATAAGGGCTGTGCCTGTGCCAATGATAATGCAATTGCGCCGCTACCTGTTCCTAAATCTACAACATTCATTTTAGGAGTAAGTTTAGCGAGTGCCAATTCAACCAATAATTCGGTTTCAGGGCGGGGGATTAAGGTAGCTGCAGTGATATTCAGATCTAATGTCCAAAAGCCGCGTTGCCCCGTTAGCTGAGCGATGGGCTGACCTTGCTGCCGTTGTTCGATGAAGTATTCAAACGCACGTTGTTGTTGCTGATTAAGCGTCTGTTCTGGTCGGCTGTGTAACAGCGTTGTTTGGCACTTCAATACATGACAAAGCAAAATCTGGTTATCGACATCGGGGCTTTCAAATTCAGCTAGTGCGTTACGACCATAACTTAATGCTTGAGAAATATTCATTACAAAACTCATGATACATGAAGATGTTTGATTCAGTGGGATTTATACC
>CAYTAM010000220.1:0-2952 GCA_964435685.1 uncultured Methylophaga sp.
ACATCATTTAAGCGTTGCAGTGCTTTTTCGGGATCAATGGATTTTGGCGGCGCATATTCTTGCACATGCACATGATCAGCATACAGATCAATGGCTACTGCGTAATCAGGCAAATCCGCATCATACAGTCGGTAACATTCTATTTTATTCTTCCTAGCCCATTTACCAAGATGTTTAAGGTTCTTTTTCAAGCGATTGGCAAACATTTCAGCGTGTTCAGATAGCTCTAACATTTGAGCAATAACAGCTTCATCACGTTCAACCATTGGAGCTTTTTCGACCACTTCTGCTAGTTGTGTTCGGTTTGAAACAGGTCGTGGCGCACGATAGCATAAAACTTGGCACGCAATCGGCCCATTATCAAACGGTGTGCTATCGAATAAAGCTAAGCCAGTAAACTTACCTAAGGCTTCATTGTCGGTAATCATAGTGGTGCGCCATGCAGGTAATGATTGACTGACAATATTGCCCAAACTTTCATACAAATAATGTAATTCAGTCACATCCCCCATCCGTTCACCATAAGGTGGGTTACACACAATCAAGCCGCTTTCAGGCAATGATTTGGCATGTGCTGGCCAATCTAGCAATTCACGCTGCTCAACACTAATGCGATCAGATAAGCCCATTTCTGCAATATTAGCTTGGGCGGCTTCTACTGCTTTAAGGTTTTCATCACCCCCTTTAATTACTGGCAAGCGTGCTAAACCACTATGGCGACGGCGTTCAGCTTCGGCTTTTAGACGTTGCCATGCTTGTTTGTCATGTTGTTTCCAATATAAAAAGCCAAAATAATCACGATGACTGCCCGGCGCAATATCAGCGGCAATCATCGCCGCTTCGATAACAATAGTACCTGAGCCACACATCGGATCAACTAAGCCCCAGCCTTGTTTGGCAAGCCGTGGCCATTGTGCTGTCAGTAATATTGCTGCGGCTAAATGTTCTTTTAATGGTGCAGCAGTATTAGCCACACGGTAGCCACGTTTATGCAGGCTTTCACCCGATAAATCAATGCTAACAATGGCTTGGTTATTTTTTAGATACACATTAACGCGTAAATCAGGTTGAAATAAATCCACTGAAGGGCGTACTCCCGTTTGCTCACGAAAACGGTCCACAATACCGTCTTTTACGCGCTGAGCGCCATATTGCGTATGATGGATTTTAGAACGAAAACTATTAAAATCAACAGCTATCGTGCTACCTTCGGCATCAATATGATCTTCCCACTGTAAATCATGGATACCTTGATAGAGTTCATCAGTGGTTTTAGCAGAAAAATGGGCAATTGGCATTAATACTCGAATCGCCACCCGCGACCATAAGCATACTCGATAAGCATCTTCTAAACTGCCGATAAAACGGATATTCCCCTGCTCTTGTTTGGTATCTTTAATGCCCATTTCAGCAAGTTCTGTCGCCAGTAAAGGCAACATGCCGCGAGCAGCAGTTACAGTAAATTTATGATTTGTCATTAAATGATCCTATATAATGAGTGATATTTTAATACAGGTAAGATCATTCATGGCAGTTAATAACATCCAAAAACGTTATTTAAAAGGTTTAGCGCACCCGCTTAAACCGGTAGTAATGATTGGTAATAAAGGCTTAACCGATAATGTAGATGCAGAAATCGATAACGCACTAGAACAACATGAATTGATCAAAGTGCGAGTATCTGGCCTAGAAAAAGCTGATCGCCTTGAAATGATTAATGAAATTGCGCTAAAATCCAACTCTAATTTAGTGATGACGATAGGTCATATTGCCGCATTTTACCGTCCGGCGAAGCAGCCGACCATTACATTACCTAAAAAACAATCCTAACTTTAGGAGTTTACCGTGGTCGAAAAACCAGCCATAACTGATCAAAAAATTGATAATACTCTTGCCAAACGCTGGAGTGGTCGGGCATTTGATGTAACTATGCCTGTAAGTGATGACGATATTACAGCATTATGCGAAGCCGCACGTTGGGCACCCTCTTGCTTTGGTGATGCCCCATGGCGCTATATTGTATGGAATAAACATACAGATGAAGCCAACTGGCAAAAAGCGTTAGAATGTTTAGTGCCAGGCAATCAACAATGGGCAAAAAATGCATCTGTATTAGTATTAGCCGCTTCAGTTAAAACATTTAGCCACAATGATAAAGATAATAAATGGATAGGTTATGATACTGGAGCAGCAAGCATTAGTTTATGTTTGCAAGCGACAGCACTGGGATTAATGAGCCATCAGATGGGCGGCTTTGATAGTGATAAAGTCCGTGCCACCTTTTCGGTTCCGGATGATATTGAATGTTGGGCAATGATTGCAATCGGGCATCCAGCTATGTTAGATACACTGGATGAAGAACAACTTGAACGGGAACTAACAGCACGAGAACGCCGTCCATTGACTAAACAGTTTTTTTATAATACTTGGGACACAAGCCTTTAAAACAAGGGGAATTAAAATGAAATTAACTTTATTTATCAGTATTCTATTAACCAGCACAGTAGCATCAGCATATGATCAGTTTTATCTTGATAAATTACTAAAAACAAATGTATGCCACTTTTGCACTTTAAATGGCGCCGATTTATCAGGCAAAGATCTAAATGGTGCAGATATAAGTGAGTCTAACCTGAAAAATATCAATTTAAGTAATTCGAAATTGGTGGGGGCATGGCTTACTCGCTCTAGAGTGCATAATGCTAACCTTGAAAATGCTGACTTTTCGCATGCACTGATGGATAATGCAATCTTTGATGGTGCCAATCTAAAAGGCGCTAATCTCACTAATTCAAAGTTTCATTTTTCAGATCTCTCTAATGCTGATTTAACAGGTGCAATAATCACTGAAGATACGGTGTTACGTGGCGTTAAATTCTGCAATACCACCATGCCTAATGGCAAGATTAATAATGACGGCTGCTAACACGCTTTAAAGTAAAGCCAAATACC
>CAYTAM010000221.1:0-2951 GCA_964435685.1 uncultured Methylophaga sp.
AATATTAAAATAAGCAATAAAGGCAAAATATACGATCTGAAAAATATGGTAGCCTCATCAATAAAAAAGTCATTAACAGTATTAAGTATTGCTGCTGCTGCGGCTAAACCAAGCCAGCCTAAAATGGCATTATCAGGGATAATAAACTCTACAACGGTAAACAATGTGACACATAAAATCGCAATATTATAACGAGGTGGTCTGGCAATAAAGGTATCATCAATATTGTGCTGTTCTAACCATTCATTAATGGCCTCGGTATTGATACGGCGTAACGCTAATAACTCAAGCACCATAAATGCACCTAACGCGACTTTCAGGATCTTGATAAAATCAGTGTCAACCCAGCCAGCCATTGCAACAAAAAACCACGCTTGAATGAGGATAATGCTGATGAATGTTAGTGCAAGACTGATATTACGCCGCAAAGGATCTAAAAATATTGGTTTTGCCACTAAAGCTGTAACCCAAATAAGTAAGGGTAAATTAGTCAAAGCAACGACGTAGACACCTAGCCAGTCTATCATCCAAAAAGCGATACGACCCACCAGCCAGAGTGCTGTTATTGCCAATACTGTTTTGCCAACAATAGGTTTAACATCATCATAGAGCTCGGGCACTGCGGTTAAGATAAAACCGATAATGCCCGCGCTAGCAACACCAAACATCATTTCGTAAATATGCCATGCTAGTATATTTTTGGTAAATAAAGCGATCTGACCTGACCACACCAAGCCCCATACTAAAATAGACAGCGCGATATAGGCGGGAAGCAGTATAAAAATGGGTCTAAAGGCATAAGCAAGAATGGGCGATACTTCACCTTGTGGGTAAGTATCGTAGTGTTTAGTACCACTTTTATTATGTTTACTTGTCACGTTCTAAGGCTTGAAGTTAGGTTCATTGTTAATTCAAATGTTTCAATGATTTCCGGTTGAGCCAAAAGCTTTGCCGTTTCATCATAAACAAATTGCTCACTGCGTTTGTCTACCGGTGTGTCAATAGTAAAGGTATAAACGATGCGCCCAGGATCAGCTGCCAATAGTAAAATTTGATCGCTAAGGCGTACCGCCTCCATAAGATCATGAGTAATAAACAGAATGGATAGGCTTTTCTGGGTGATTTGTTGAATAAGGATCTGTTGCAGTTCTTGCTTTAAACCAATATCCAAAGCAGAGAAAGGTTCATCTAAAAACAATAATTCTGGCTGTAGTACAAGTGCTCTAGCGAATGAAACGCGTTGCCGCATGCCGCCACTGAGATCTTTGGGGAATTTTGTTAGATCATTACGTTCTAGCCCAAACTCTGCTGAAATAGCGACGGCTAATTGTTCGCGTTGCTGCTTTGCTATGCCTTTTGCTTTTAAGCCAAAAGCAATATTATCCAGTGCCGTTTGCCAAGGCAATAATCGGGGATCTTGAAAGGCAAAGGCAAAGCTTTTAAAACTATTTTCAACGTTGCCTTGCGTAACATCCAATAGACCGGCACAAAGATGTAATAATGTGGTTTTACCGCCACCACTCGGACCGACCACCGAAACAACCTTGCCTTGCTCTAATCGAAAATCAATTTCTCTCAAGATTTCGTTAGGGCCAAAACTATGGCTTAACTGGTGCGTCTGTAAATAAGCGGCAGTTAGTCTCGCCACTGTTCAACCTCACGCTTGATAGGTTCCATTAATAAATATTCGATCAATAATAATGAAGCTACCATCATCATCACTAAGGCGAGTGCACCAGCAGTATCAAGCTGACTACGTGTCACCGCTAAAGCAGCGCCAAGACCATCTGAAGTAGAAAGCAATTCTGCCATAACTACGATCTTCCAACTCATGCCTAAGGCAGCAATCCAAGCAGGGAAAACATAAGAAAATACGTGGGGGAAATAAATATCGGTGATTTTCATCAGCGCGGGGGTTTGAAAACTATCTGCCATTTCTTTGAGATTATTTTCTAGGGTGCGTGTGCCCTGTAATGCACCGATAAATACAATAGGAAATGAGGCAACTACCACGGTAAAAATAACGGTGGTATCCCCCATGCCAAACCAGATCATTGCTAATACAATCCATGCAATCGGTGGCATGCCCATCAAAATTGTGACAATGGGGCGACTCATCATCGAAGCAGTGGTAAATAATCCTGCCAACAAGCCTAATGCTGAACCGAGGATTGCACAAATGAAGAAGCCCCATAAAGCACGTCGGATAGTGATCTGCATTTGTTGCCACATCCCTTCATGCACAAGCATATGGGCTAGCCGTAAAAATGTTTCTTTGGGTGCAGGTAAAATAAGATCACCATAGATCTGATGACCAAATTCCCATAGGGCAATAAATAGCAAGATACTGGCTATAGCACCCCAACCACTCCATAAGTAGCGAGGGAAGCTTTTAATGATGTTTAAAAAGGCATTCACATTATTATATTGGATACTTCATAAAAAAGAGCTGCCACTTGCATGGCTACTCTCTTTGAAAAAGCAGAGAATAACTACATGATTTTCGCTATATATCCTCCGAGACGCTCTTTATTCATCATGATCTTGCTACTAAGTTCTTCAGCTGCAGCTACTGCCTCAGCCTTATTGGTCGCTTCTCCAACTTGGATAACGCCGACCATAGCCATCATTAGATGAGGTGTACACTTATAAATATACACACCTTCGGTATCAAGTGTTACGGTGAGATCTTTTGAGTTTTCACCTGTCCAAGCGGTTGCGCCTTCAGGTATTAATGATGATACAGAATCATGACCAGCATCAGTTGATACAAAAGTCACTGAATCGCCTTTTTCAACTTTAAGAAAAGCAGGTTCAAATACCATCATACCCTCAGCACCATTGTTTAGCATTTTAATGGTATGTTCCGCACTCAACGCAGCGCCGTGATAAAAAAGACTTGTGGCTAAGACCAATATGCTTAATTTTAGTTTGTTCATTTTATTCTCCAA
>CAYTAM010000222.1:0-2949 GCA_964435685.1 uncultured Methylophaga sp.
CTCTGAATCATCTATTTCCAAGTTGTTTGGGTATATACGGACTATAACGCCTAGTAAGTATACAATGAATAGAAAATAGGGTAGCTAAGTTGGTTCCTCTAGAATGGATGTTAGCTAGTTAACACCCTCTGGTCAAATTGGAGTAGAAAAGATAAAAACTAAGCTTTCATCTTGTTTCAAAAATAAAGTTCTTTTGTTCAGCCTGTTTTCTAATAGCATAGGTTAAGGCATCGCTCATACTGGGTGCTGCGGCGACTTGTTTACTTTGTTTTTCTGCAACAAATTTATCTCTTGATTTACTGAGATCTGCTATTTGTTGTTGGATCTCTTTACGCTGTTCAGACTTAGCGATGACATAGTCTTTTTTCTGTTGTGTCGACATGGTTTTCATCGGTTCAGGTAGTGATGCTGATTCCATTTCTGCTAGGGCTTCTTCATCAATCGCTCCTTCTTCCATGGCATCAACTAAATCCCAACTTTCATTTTTATAGAAGGATGATATTTTAGACATGGCTCTTTTGGCCATTAGTCCTGCTGAGATAGAATCGCTATTGTTATCTTGCTCTAGTTGCCTACTTTTATTTTTGGCACCACTTTCGCCATAAGGAATATAGGTTTCATTAAGTTTGGCATTAAGTGCTGCAATTTCTTGATCTTGTGGCGCATCAATATGAACTACTTGGATATTGGTATCGATACTCATATAGTTACCGCCGGTGAGAAGTGCCGCAGATTGCCAGCCATTACTGATACCTTCTTGATGACCACCAGCATGAATAGTATTGACGGATATGCCCCGTTTTTTTGCTAGTTCAATAGTGTGTTGATAGTTTACTGGACCTTGCGTAAAAGGTTCATTACCGGCAATGAAAATAGTTTTAATATTGTTATCAGAGCTACTCCATTGCAAGTCATTGACGGCTGTTTTTATGGCGTAACCACAATATTCATCGCCGCCATTTGTGGTGAGTGAAAACAAACCTTCAGACACTTTATCTAACTCACGCGTAAAGCTACTAAGCTGGCGCACATAACCGTTGTTTTCAGAATTGCCATTATTACCATATTCAAATAATGCGACTTCAAGAATAGGTGCTAGACCATTTTGTTTGGC
The DNA here is from genome assembly GCA_964435685.1 of uncultured Methylophaga sp. Lineage (GTDB taxonomy): Bacteria > Pseudomonadota > Gammaproteobacteria > Nitrosococcales > Methylophagaceae. The sequence goes on from CAYTAM010000222.1 coordinate 1,115, forward strand.
CGTTGAAAATTCATTGATCACTTGCCAAATTTGGTTACGTGTTTGGTCGATTAAGCCATCCATGCTACTGCTAGTATCAAGTAAGATGGCTAATTGAATTTTAGGTTGGTGTATGGGGGCAGGGGCTAGTGTATCTGTAGTGTGTGTGTATTGTGGGGCTTGTTGCGCTAACACTGAACCGGATAACGGCATTAATAATGAAAATGAAATGGCGGCTGCAAGTGGATGACGGGTAAAAATATTTTTAGCTTTCATGGTTGAACTCCTATTGGTTTAAAGAATATAGGAGTAAGCTTACTCAAGATAGAGGTAAATTATTAGGCATGAAAGTGTAAATAATCGTGGCAGAGTTTTTACATTGAGTTTACATTGGCAGTTTATTTAGGTGGGTATAAAAATGTGCCAATAAAAAAGCCCTAGCAGAATGATATGCTGGGGCTTCAAATATTTTGGCTCCTCAACCTGGACTCGAACCAGGGACCTGCGGATTAACAGTCCGATGCTCTACCAACTGAGCTATTGAGGAACAGAAAGAGGGCTATGATAGAGATTTGACCTTATTTGGTCAAGCATTATCCTCTAATTTATGAAATAAAATCTGCGATGCGATCTAATGCATTTGTTAGATTGTCTTCACTGGTGGCGATGGAAAGTCGAATATAGTTTTTCATACCAAACGCGGTGCCGGGAATAATGGCTACGCCTTTATCAACTAATAATGCTTCAGCAAAATCAACATCGTCATTTATGTCTGGCATGCGCGCCACTATTTTACTGATATCGGGGAATACATAGAATGTGCCATCACTGTGCAATGATTCCATGCCGTCCATGTCATTAAGCCTTTTCACCACCATATCATGGCGTTTTTTAAACGCAGTCAACATATCTTCAATACATTGTTGATCACCATTAAGCGCTTCTACCGCTGCGGCTTGTGAAATGGATGCGGGGTTTGAGGTGCTTTGACCTTGAATTTTTTTCATTGCGGCAATTAATTTAGCAGGGCCAGCGGCATAACCTATGCGCCAACCTGTCATCGCATAGGCTTTTGAAACACCGTTTAATACCATGGTGCGGTCATATAAATCAGGGCAAGCAGTGACGATATTATGAAAGCCGCCCTCAGCCCATAAAATATGCTCATACATATCATCGGTAGCAATTAATATGTTTGGATAGTTACGTAATACTTCGCCCAATGCAGCAAGATCATCTTGGCTATAAGCCATGCCCGATGGGTTTGATGGGCTATTAATGACAAAAAGACGTGTTTTATCGGTGATTGCATCTTCAAGTTGCTCAGGCGTAATTTTAAAGCGCTGCTCTTGCCCTGCTTCAATAATGACGGGCGTACCATTGGCTAAAATCACCATATCGGGATACGAAACCCAATAAGGTGCAGGAATAATGACTTCATCACCTTCGTCTAATAGCGCTTGGGTTAGATTGAAAAAGCTTTGTTTGCCGCCCACTGAAACAAGGATTTGGTTCATTTCGTAGTCAAGGTCATTATCACGTGATAATTTATCAATAACGGCTTGTTTGAGTGCCACGGTACCGTCAACGGCGGTGTATTTAGTATCGCCATTATTAATTGCGGTAATTGCGGCTTGTTTAATATGCTCTGGCGTATCAAAATCAGGTTCGCCAACACCTAGGGCGATAATGCTTTTACCCGATGCTTTCATTTCGGCAGCACGAGCTGTAATCGCTAGTGTAGGGGAAGGTTTTATGCTTTGAACACGTTGTGAAAGATTGATTTCCAAAATTGATACCTTATTAATATAGAGCAATTAAGTTAATATACGCCAATCATAAAAAATGCAGAAGAT
>CAYTAM010000223.1:0-2928 GCA_964435685.1 uncultured Methylophaga sp.
AATTTGCTTTACTTTGTGTGGACTATGATTGCGTAATTCAAGTAACTTCTGGTTAAGTTCTGTTTCTTGGCCAAACCATGTGGATGTGATGGGACAGAGTTGGCAGTGGAAAAAGTAATGTTTTTTATTTGCAAGTGCTCGGTTGATAAATAGAGATTTTTCATGACTAGTATCAAACTCATGGTCGGTTGTGATGTGCCAACTACCCAGCTGATCTTGGGTACAATAAATGCCGAATTGAAGGGAAGGTACGGACTTATCAGAGAGTGAATTAAGCAGTTCTGACATCAAGGTTACAAGGTTTTGCAATGCTAAGAAGAATGATGTTTCATAGGCATCATTTGTCGATATGATAGCCTGTAAAATACGTTGATTATCATCATCCATTCCTAGGTAGAACGGGATGGTTGCAAGATATCGCCCGAGGAGTGAACCAAAAATTTCAGATTCTTGACTGGTAATTGTATCTTGATGATCGATCGCTAACTGTGCTTTATTACGCTCTATCGTCGAAATGAAAAATTGATTAACGCTAGCAGCAGTATCGGTGATGTCACGCTCTAAGCCGAGGTGGGTAGTGTCATCCCAAAAGTGACAATTGCGCACAATATAGGTTAAACCTGTTAGCTTTACAGCGGTGGTCTGTTGTTGCCAGCGGGTAAAATCAATGGTTATACGACTGCCAATAGTTAAACTTATATTCCCTTCTAGGTTAAGTGCTAAGCCAGAAATGGACACATTTACAGTGGTGGCGGGTATTTTTTTATTATTTATCAGGATCTGAATACTGGTATGAATCAAATACCGAGTTTTGTCTCTAGTTATAGTGTATTTAAAAGGGGTGGGGATTATTGTTCTTCCTTGCCATGGGGCGGCAATAGAAGCCGTACGCTCTATTCTCAATTTCTCCAGCCGATCGCAGCAGCAGGAGATATTGGTAACAGAGGTGACAAGGCTCATAGTATTGAGACGTTCTTCTAAATTATCTGCATAGCCTGGTTCATGTTGTGCTATTAGCGCAATTTCATGCTGAAAGTCATTAATGTCGATAGTTATTTTTTGGGTTTTTAATAAGAAAAGATAACTGGTTTTTTCGCCAAGATATGAGTTTAGTAAGGCTGAAACTTGCAAGACATCATCTCGGCGGCTAATGTGTATTTGTTGTGATGAAATGTGTAGTAGTAAGTCAGATTGTTCGGAGAGGATCTCTGTAAAAGGTAGCAAGGAAAGTGCGCTTTTGCCTTTTTTTTGTAAAGGAGATAATGTCTGCTCGGCAGTGGGTGCTAACTGGAATGCCTTGATAGGGTTTTGAATATCGTGGGGGTTTAACCAAAAATTTGGATTGGCTAAAGTATGGCAATAAAGGCGTAGATAATAGCTGCATGCTAGGTTAAATAGTTCATTATCAAGATCCAGATATTCGGGTGAATTATGTTGCTGGCACCAATGGTCAAACTGTCGTGTTATGGGGTCATTTTTGTTGCGATCACGTAGTAAAATTAAGCGCGTGCGTAAATTATCATGCTCAATGGTAAGCACTGAATACGCTATATCAGTGAGTAGCCCTAATTTAGGATCTGAGGCAAGTTCTGGAAAACTGACTAAAATTTGATCACCTTTTTCAAGAGTAGATACGCGTTTTAGTGCAACACTAATAGCGCTAGCGGTGATATCCATGGTTGTGCCGTTATACAGCACATCATCCGCATGAATTATAACGGGCGTTGCAAAAATAATCCGAGGCTCTTTCCGTTGTAATGGGCGATCGAAAGGAATGAATTGTACTTCATGTTTACTACGGTTTAAGATAAATTCAAATTCTTTTTCTACGATATTTTCATCGTTAGCAGATAATAACTTTAATGCTTTTATGATTGCCTCATAAACGCCAAAGGTATAGCGACCATTAAAACGGTCAAGCAACTGTTTGGCCATTAAATATGAACGGTCATCCAGATAATGAGTTTTATCACCAAATGAATATGCTTGGCATTCTCCCGCTACTTTGCCACGCAAATCAATTGTGCGATTACACAGTTTATTTAACCGTTGGCGCTCATGTTGTTCTAAAAAAGCTTGGTTGAGAGATTTAGTTGCGTTATTTTCGGTCATAAATTTGTTATGTATTATGACCTGTGGTGATCATAATCTTAATGGTTATTATCTAATTCATCAGGCATTTTTGCATTAATACTAAGTGCATGAATGTCCTTGTCTAACAATGTTCTAACAGCATTATTAACCAGTCGATGACGCTTAATAATGGGCAAATCTGCAAACATCTCGCTGACAATAGTGATGGTATAATGTCCACCCCCTGTGTTTCCAGCGTGCCCAGCATGAAGCGCGCTATCATCTTGAATATCAAGATAGCTTGGGCTTAAGCTAGCTAATGCTTGCTCTAACTTACTAATAGTATCGGTCATGGTAGTACTTTCTTAAATGGTTTCACTGTTATATGTGCATAAACGCCAGCAATCACATAGGGATCGGCATCAGCCCATGTTTGGGCTGAGGCTAGATCAGTAAATTCAGCTACAACCAAACTGCCCGTAAAGCCAGCATCACTAGGATCATTACTATCAATGGCGGGATGAGGACCTGCAAGCACTAACCGCCCTTGATCTTTCAACGTATTCAAACGTTCTATATGGGCGGGTCTCGTCTTTAAACGAAGTGGCAGACTGTTAGTAATATCTTCACTTATAATTGCGTATAACATTATTTTTATCCTAAATTATCAATATTCAACCCGCCAAAATCATGTATCAAGATAACCATCAATCATTCTCAAAAATGTCAAAGCAGTTCCAATATGCACAGCATGTAGTTACAAAATGTCGGATTACGCTTCGCTAATTCAACTTACGGGGTACGCCCTACCGCGCTTTCATCATTGTTTATGGTGCATCATAAGAACGGGGTCAA
>CAYTAM010000224.1:0-2908 GCA_964435685.1 uncultured Methylophaga sp.
CATTTAGAAATCGGAGATCTATACCCGTAATCATTCAATCTGTGAAGATTTAGGGCAAAAATAGGAAGTCAGGGTAAGGCGCAATGCGCAGGTAATGACTAGTCCTTATCAAGCATTGTAACGCAGCACTGGCTTTCTAGCTTTTGGTCTAAAATTTACAGATTGAATGATTACGGGTATAAACATGGCAAAATGGACAGAAAATGTTGTATTACTTAAAGTAATTGGAGTGATAGAGTTGGTGTCTGGGCTAGAGATGATTTATTTCTTTACTGATAAGATCCCCGCTTAAAGCTACGGCAATGACAAAAGTAAAAAGCTGCGAGAATGATGGTGACCCTTTAATGATGATCGGAATTATATTTTATGGTAGATAAAGCAGAAACTAAGCTTAGCTTTGATTCTGCCGCATATCTAAAAGGATTAACCTCACGCCCCGGGGTGTACCGTATGCTGGATGATATCAGCACCATCCTTTATATCGGTAAAGCTAAAAATCTAAGAAAACGTGTTGCCAGTTATTTTAGAAAAACCGGTTTAACCTCAAAAACACGGGTGATGGTTGCACAAATTGCCACTATCGAAACCACGGTAACCCATACCGAAAATGAAGCATTGATCCTTGAGAATAACCTGATCAAGGAGTTTATGCCGCGCTACAATATTTTGTTGCGTGATGATAAAACCTATCCTTATCTCTTTATTTCTGATCATCCTTTTCCTCGTTTAAGTTTACATCGTGGCACTAAGCGCAAAAAAGGTCGATATTTTGGACCTTATCCTAGTGCCGGAGCAGTGCGAGAAAGTTTAAGTCTATTACAAAAGCTGTTTCCTGTTCGCCAATGTGATGAAACGTATTATAAAAACAGGTCACGGCCTTGCCTGCAATATCAAATAAAACGCTGTACTGCGCCGTGTGTGGGTTTAGTAACAGAAGAGGAGTATGGCCAAGATATTGCTCATACGGTTTTATTTTTAGAAGGTAAAAACCAACAAGTTATTGATACCTTAGAGCGACAAATGGAAACGGCATCGAAAAACCTTGAGTTTGAACAAGCGGCATTGGCAAGAGATAAAATTGTCAGCCTGCGGCGGGTGCAACAGCGCCAATATGTCAGCTCAGAACAAGGTGACTTAGATGTGCTGGCGGCTATTATTAGAGATGGCATGGCGATTGTTGAAGTGTGCTTTATTCGTGGTGGGCGTAATTTAGGCACAAAAAGTTATTTTCCTAAAGGCACAAGTGATGCTACAGTAGAAGCACTGTTAGCAGCCTTTATTCCACAATATTATTTAGGCAAGGATATTCCAAGAGAAATTCTATTAAGCCATAAAGCCAATGATATGGCATTGATTGAAGAGGTATTAAAGTCAGAGTCGCAACATCGGGTGGAATTACGCTGCCCGCAGCGTGGGGTCAGTGTGCGTTGGATGAAAATGGCAATGACTAATGCTGAAATCAGTTTAAATCAGCGTTTAAGCAGTCGTTCTAATTTATTGAAGCGCTTTGAAATGTTGCAACAGGCTCTCCAATTAGATGAAATGCCTAAGCGTTTAGAATGTTTTGATATTAGTCATACTAGTGGTGAAAGAACGGTAGCATCATGTGTGGTATTTGGCTTGGAAGGTGCAATTAAAACAGACTATCGTAAATTTAATATTGAAGGTATTACTGGTGGCGATGATTATGCGGCGATGAATCAAGCACTCACTCGCCGCTTTACCCGATTGCAAAAAGGCGAGGGCAAACGCCCTGATTTATTATTAATAGACGGCGGTAAAGGGCAGATTTCAGAAGCAAAAGCGGTGATGGCAGAGTTACAGCTTGATATACCTATTTTAGGTATCGCTAAAGGCCATGAGCGTAGACCTGGTGAAGAAACACTGTTTTTAGTAGGGCGAGCAGGAGAAATCGAACTGCCGGCCGATTCGCCAGCATTACATTTATTACAACAAATACGTGATGAAGCACATCGTTTTGCTATTACAGGGCATCGGCAACGCCGTGCTAAGGCACGCAGGATATCGCCACTAGAAGGTATTGACGGTATGGGACCAAAACGGCGACAAAAACTGTTACAGCAATTTGGCGGTTTGCAAGAAATCAAACGAGCAGGAGTTGAAGACTTGGCACGAGTTGATGGGATCAGTAAATTATTGGCTCAAAAAATATACGACATTTTTCATAATCAGAAATAACTTTGGTAAAATGCTATATTAAGCTGTTCAAAACGAAAATGGAAGCATATGCTAAATTTACCTAATATTTTAAGTTTATTACGAATTGCCCTGATACCGGTTCTAATCGGGATCTACTTGTTACCTTATGAATCAGCACCGCTATGGGCGACGATTGTATTTGTGATTGCATCGCTGACCGATTGGTTAGATGGTTATATAGCACGGAAGTGGGATCAAACATCACCGTTTGGTGCATTTATTGATCCAGTAGCAGATAAATTAATTGTTACTGTTGCGTTAGTGTTAGTGCTTTATAAAACACCGACATGGTATATATTGTTACCGCTACTGGTTATTATTGGACGTGAAATCACTATATCGGCATTGCGTGAATGGATGGCAGAGTTAGGTCAGCGCAATGCAATAAAAGTATCAGCTATGGGCAAACTAAAAACCATATTCCAAATGGTATCGATAGGCTGCTTGATTTTCTATAATCCATTGTTTGGTTTGCCCATCTTTGATATCGGAATTATATTGCTTTATATTGCTGCTGCGCTAACACTCAGTTCTATGTTTAGTTATATAAAAGCGGTATGGTCGATGATGACATCAGATCTTGACAGGAATAAATAACAGCCTATAATGCACGTCTTCTTTGCGGGAATAGCTCAGCTGGTAGAGCACGACCTTGCCAAGGTCGGGGTCGCGAGTTCGAATCTCGTTT
>CAYTAM010000225.1:0-2905 GCA_964435685.1 uncultured Methylophaga sp.
TAATGATTGTTGGACTTCATCTTGTACCCAAGCAAGTGCATTATAATTGCCACTAGATGTTCGTGCCATTGCCTACTCCCGAACAGTAATAATGCCTAAGGCGATTATGACGAAATAAAATAGAATCCACTTAAATTTCCTGTTCTTTATGACGGTAAGGTGAAACCAGACACTGACTTACGAAGATCGTTAGTAAGATCGAGTAAGCGACCGATAGCAGCGGCACTCTCATTGGTACCGGTTGATGTTTGCATGGTGATTTCTTGAATTACATTCATACTATTTGACGTGCTTACCGCCGCTTGTGCTTGTTGTTTGGCAGCGTCGGAGATGTTGTCAATCAGGCTTGCCAATTGATTCGATACTGTTTCAATCTGAACCAAGGCTGCCCCAGCATCTTGCGTTAGTTTAGCTCCTGATACTACCCCTGCGGTACTTTTCTCCATAGAGCTAATCGCTTCACTAGTATCACTTTGGATGGTACGTACTAAAGCATCAATTTGTTTGGTTGCATTACTAGAACGTTCCGCGAGTCGTTGAACCTCGTCGGCTACCACCGCAAAGCCTCGACCGGCTTCACCTGCCATCGTCGCTTGGATCGCGGCGTTAAGTGACAGAATATTGGTTTGCTCTGCGATATCGTTGATAAGTTCTACGATGTCTCCGATTTCCTGAGAGCTTTCTCCAAGACGTTTAATTCGCTTAGAGGTTTCTTGGATATGTTCACGGATAGTATCCATACCGGTAATGGCATTTTTTACGGCATCATTACCTTCTGCGGCAAGTTCTACCGATTGTTTCGCAACCTCTGATGATTGACTGGCATTTTGAGATACTTGTTCAATCGAGCCCGCCATTTCTGTGATCGCTGTTGATACCTCGGTAATTTGTTGTGCTTGATGTTCACTGGCATCGGTTAAATGTATTGCTGTAGCTTGTGTTTCTTGTGCCGCAGAGGCTACCTGTACAGTTGTGGAATTAATGTTTTCAACTAAATCACGAAGCGCGTCAATGGTGTAGTTTATTGAGTCGGCAATGGCCCCGGTAATGTCTTCGGTTACTGTTGCGGTTACGGTCAAGTCACCGTCGGCAAGATCGCCCATTTCATCAAGTAATTGTAAAATTGCATCTTGGTTATGGCGGTTTTGATCTTCCATTGCTAGCAGTGAAGCACTCACCTCGTTATAGGGTTGAGAACCTAAACGTAATGCTAACAAAAGTGTAAGTAAGGTGCCAACACCCGCTGCTATGCCAATATGTAATGGATTATCATAATATTGTTGATATAGCCCAGTAGCAAGTAGTCCTATACCTACCATTGCCAGCAGAGCAACAAGTAAGGTGACAATGAATAGGGGAAGGTTCTTTGATACTAAAGAAGATAAAAAAGAGTTGCTTGGGTTCATAATGAATTTCCTAAAATCAAATTACGGAGCAATGCTTAAAAAACGCTGATCGGCAGTGAGCTTGTTAAAACTAAATACATCCCAATGCGTATCTGCTTGGGTAATGCTTCCGTGAAGGAAGGGTTTAATGGCACTTTCTTGTTCAGTAGATGACGTGCCGTATTCAGGTTCATGTTGAAAATGTTTTAAACCAAACACTTCATCAATCAGCAATCCCGAATAGAGTGTGGAATGGTTATTGACAATAATACGGCTTTTTTTGTTCAGCTTTGTCTTTTGGCCATAAAGAAAATATTTAAGGTCAAATAATGGCAGTAATTCACCACGAATATTGGCAATGACAAATACCCAAGGCTCGGAGCGTGGGACTGGACTAATTTGAGCAGGGACGGGGAAGACTTCACGTGTTTCACTTAATGGCATTAAATAGTTATTATCATCAATTCGAAAACCAATGGCAGTCCAAATACCCAATGAATTATCTTCATCCGCAAGTCTAATCGCACTTTGTTGACTTCGTTGTTGAATATCACGAAGAAGTGAAATAATTTCTGCTGGAGAATGAATATTACTCATCAGCTTCTCCTCTAAGAAGGGCATCAATGGCTACGATGAGATCGACTTCCGTAACGGGTTTTCCTAAGTAGCCTTTTGCACCTTGTCTCATTCCCCATAATTTATCTGTTTCTTGATTTTTAGATGAAACGATAATAATGGGGATATGAGATGTTGCAGCGGCTTTGCTTAAACGCCGTGTGGCTTGGAAACCATTTAAGTTAGGCATGACTACATCCATAATAATCAGATCAGGGTTTTTATTCTGAGCAATTTCAATAGCTTGAAGACCATCTTCTGCTGTTATGATTTGGTGATTATGTTTCTCTAAGATCTTGCTGAGGACATAAATTTCAGTGGGTGAATCATCTGCAATGAGGATTAAGGCCATGTCTAGTTAAAATCCTTATGTAAGTCGATAGGTACGGATGGCACCCAGAAGATCATCGCGTGTAAAAGGCTTGGTAATATATTGTTCGGCACCTACAACACGTCCTTTTGCACGATCAAATAAGCCATCTTTACTTGAAAGCATAATAACGGGTGTTGCTTGAAAACGAGGATTGTTTTTAATTAATGCGCAGGTTTGATAGCCATCGAGCCTAGGCATCATAATATCGACAAAGATAATGTCTGGGTGGTTAGCACTAATGATAGGAAGTGCTTCAAAGCCATTTTCAGCATTGAGCACATCACATCCCGCTTTTTTAAGTAGCGTCTCCGCTGTACGGCGAATAGTTTTGCTATCATCAATGATCATTACCTTCAGACCAGAAAATTCATTTTGTTCGTTACTCACGCTAAAACATTACCTTATCGATTGTTGCTTAACAATAACTTCAACTTGTGAAGATACCCCATTTTTTACCATCAGGCTAGTAACAACACAACAAAAATTATACTTTAGTCACGAAAAGAAAAATTAAGTAAATCTTGAATTCACA
>CAYTAM010000226.1:0-2901 GCA_964435685.1 uncultured Methylophaga sp.
TAGAAACAGCTATACGTATTACAAAGTTATTAGAAACGTAATTGTTTGATATACCAGCTTAACCTATGGGTGAAGCTGGTATTTTTTAAAGTATGGGCTCAATATCTTGCACTATAATTCCGTGTTCAACTGACTTTTCTAGGTTTATGGTTAGGGGCGGGCATGCTAACAATTCATGTCCTTCCCTAAGGAAGAGCTTAACAACCGTCAATTGTTTTTTTACTGGCTAAAATGCCCTACAACTTCCGTGCAATTCGCCGCAATAGCTAGCTATTACGGCTCATTTCACGAAACTTGTAGAACATTTTTTCTCAGTAAAAATTCAATCGCGGTTATTAAGCTCTTCCTTAAAATGATAAAATATTTATTTTAAAATTAATTTTAAAGGCTGGTTAATATGATCCCAATGGTAAACCTAAAAGCGCAATACGCTGAGTTGAAAGCTGAAATTGAGCCAGAGCTGGAAGGTGTTCTGGAAAATTGCGAATTTGTTTTAGGGCCTAATGTACACGCATTTGAACAGGAAGCAGCACAGTATCTAGGTGTAAAACATGCGGTCGGTGTTGCCTCCGGCACAGACGCGTTGCATTTAGCATTACGGGCTGAAGGAATCACTACGGGTGATGAAGTCATTACCAGCCCATTTACATTTATTGCTACTGCCGAAGCAATTTGTTATGTAGGTGCAAAACCGGTATTCGTCGACATCAACCCAAAAACATTTAATATTGATCCCGATGCGATTGAACGAGCAATAAATTCTAAAACCAAAGCAGTTATGCCTGTGCATTTATTTGGTCAGCCTGCTGAAATGCTAAAAATCAAGGCTATATGTGAGCGGCATAGTTTAAAACTAATTGAGGATTGCGCACAATCTTTTGGTGCGTCTATTGATGGTAAACAAATGGGGAGTTTAAGTGATGCAGCTGGATTTAGTTTTTTTCCGAGCAAGAATTTAGGTGCGTTCGGTGATGGTGGTCTGGTTGTTACCAATTCGGATGCATGTGCGGCAATGCTAAAAAAATTGCGGAACCATGGTTCTGATGTGCGCTATTATCATGATGTGATTGGTTACAACAGTCGGCTGGATGAAATGCAAGCGGTGATTTTGCGTGCAAAATTAAAACGCATTGATCAATATAATACCCGTCGTCGTCATGTAGCACATCGCTATTCTGAATTGATGGCAGATTTACCACTGACTCCCCCCTTTGAAGATGGAATTGGAGAGCATGTTTATCATCAATATACCTTGTTATGTGAACGTCGAAACGAGGTGTTAAAAGCGCTACAAGATCAGCAGATAGCCTGTGCAATTTATTACCCGGTACCCTTACACCAACAAGATGTTTTTGCACAGCAGTGCCAAGGGTTACGTTTGCCAATCACTGAAACTGTAGCGCAAAATTGTATGTCTTTACCAATTTGTCCTGAATTGAGTGATACAGAAATTGATCAGATTGTGGCCGTTATCCGTAACGTACTGACTTGAGCGCCGAGCTGATAAAAAGTAAGCCCATTACAGTAATGTTGGTTGCCGGAGAAGCCTCGGGTGACAAACATGCTGCGAATATGTTCCTGGAATTAAAAAAACAACATCCTGAAATGCGTGGTATAGGTATGGGTGGGGGGCATATGGTTGCTGCTGGTATTGATGTAAGCTATGATTCTTCAGGTATCGCAGTAATTGGTATTGTTGAAGTTATTAAACATTATGCAGAGATCCGTAACGCTCTGCGTCAAATGCAAATACTGGTAAAAGAAGAGCGCCCTGATTTGCTGGTTTGTGTCGATTATAAGGAGTTCAATTTTAAATTAGCAGGGTTTGCTAAACAACTCGGTATTAAGGTTTTGTTCTATGTCAGTCCTCAAGTATGGGCATGGCGGCCGAACCGGGTTATTAAATATGGGCAGGTTATTGATGCAATGGCGGTAATTTTTCCATTTGAAGTGCCTTATTATCAAAAATATGACATACCCGTGCGTTATGTAGGTCATCCCTGTGTCGACAGTACCTTTCCTAATTATTCTAAAGAAGAAGATTTGCAACGCTTTGATCTCAATGCTGATTTCCCCATCATAGGTCTGCTGCCAGGAAGTAGAGATCAGGAAATTAAGCAGCTGCTGCCTGTTATGTTGGACGCTGCAGAGTTAATAAAGCAAAGGTTTCCAGACACACAGTTTATATTACCGCTAGCTGAATCGGTGAGTGTTGGTTTAATACAACAATATGTTAATCAGCATGCGATAGAAATCATTTGTAAAAAGAACCAACCTTATGATGTCATTCAATGTTGTGATGCGGTAATGAGTACTTCTGGTACGACCACATTGGAAGTGGCATTACTTACGATACCCATGGTTATTGTTTATAAATTATCTGCAATAACGTATTTTTTAGCTAGCTTGTTAGTTAAAACCCCTTTCGTTGGGTTGCCAAATATTATTGCGGGTAAATTAATTGTAAAAGAATTAATTCAGCATAATGCCAATTCTCAAGCCATTGCAGATGAAATGATCAAAATTTTGCTCAATAAACAATATACTGAACTAATGAAGCTAGAATTAAACCATGTCAAAGCAGCTTTAGGGCAGGGTGGTGGCTCAAAAAATATGGCCGATTTTGCTTTGCAACTATTAAAGCTTGAAAAAATTAGGGGGTATGACTGAATCAGACAAAGATATCGGCATAATATTAGCACTCTTATAAACGTATGTAATTACAATATTTGCCTGATATACCCAAACTACTTGGAAATGGGGCGATCAAGGTGAGAAACTAGATGATTATGATATTTCATATGTTCAACCCCACAATTTTCCAGCTTGGGCGCTAAGCTAAATTTACCTAGGAGCTTGTCCGAGAATAGAGGATCTACTGCGGAAAAGCTGAATTTGGCC
>CAYTAM010000227.1:0-2899 GCA_964435685.1 uncultured Methylophaga sp.
CAAAAAGGTGTCAAGTCTTTTTTTGTTTTTTTAGGGGGGCGAGCAGTTACCTATTTTGAATGATCACAGGTATAATAATTCACACTCTATTTTTGTTCACGGCATTGATTTTACACTACTATTTTAATAAATGATCTCAACAGCAGTCTGGACTTGATTTAACAGCATATTCCCCCATGTAATAATTATAAATACAATTATGGGAGCATGGATAGTATGCAAATAGATAAGTTAACCAGTAAGTTTCAAGAAGCGTTGGCTGCGGCGCAAAGCATGGCGGTGGGTAAGGATCATCAATTTATTGAGCCTGCTCATTTAATGTTGGCTTTATTGCAGCAGCAATCAGGCACGGTAAAACCATTATTGGCACAAAGTGGTGTCAATGTGCCTGCCTATCAAACGGAGTTAGAACAGCAATTAGAACGCCTTGCTCAAGTGGAAGGCGGTAGTGGTGATATGCATGTATCACAAGATTTAAATCGCTTGCTCAATCAAACAGACAAGCTTTCTCAACAGCGTAAAGATCAATATATTTCCAGTGAATTATTTGTGCTGGCAGTGATAGCAGATAACAATCAAGCGGGTGAATTACTGCGTAAATCTGGCGGTAATAAAGCTACACTTGAAGCAACAATAGATAAAATACGGGGCGGTGAAAAAGTGACCGATCCCAATGCTGAAGAACAGCGCCAAGCCTTAGATAAATATACCATTGATCTGACGGAACGTGCGGAACAGGGCAAGTTAGATCCGGTGATTGGCCGTGATGATGAAATTCGTCGTACCATTCAGGTGTTGCAACGTCGAACTAAAAATAATCCAGTGTTAATTGGTGAGCCAGGTGTGGGTAAAACGGCAATTGCTGAAGGGTTGGCACAGCGGATCATTAACGGCGAAGTTCCGGAAGGTATGAAAAATAAACGCTTATTGTCATTAGATATGGGCGCATTGATTGCGGGTGCCAAATTCCGCGGTGAATTTGAAGAGCGCCTCAAAGCAGTATTAAAAGATTTGTCGAAACAAGAAGGGCAGATCATTCTGTTTATCGATGAACTCCATACCATGGTGGGTGCGGGTAAGGCTGAAGGTACTATGGATGCCGGTAATATGTTGAAGCCAGCGCTAGCGCGGGGTGAGTTGCATTGTATTGGTGCCACAACGCTGGATGAATACCGTCAATATATAGAAAAAGATGGGGCATTAGAACGCCGTTTCCAAAAAGTGCAAGTGGGTGAGCCTTCTGTTGAAGATACTATTGCAATCTTGCGTGGTTTAAGTGAGCGTTATGAAGTGCATCATGGTGTTGATATTACTGATCCTGCCATTGTCGCGGCCGCTACTTTGTCACATCGTTATATTAGCGATCGTATGTTGCCGGATAAAGCCATTGATTTGATTGATGAAGCGGCTAGTCGAATTCGAATGGAAATTGATTCGAAACCTGAATCATTGGATCGGATGGAACGTCGTTTAATTCAATTAAAAATTGAACGAGTAGCACTACAAAAAGAATCAGATGATGCATCGAAAAAGCGCTTAGAAATTCTTGAAAAAGAGATGAAAAAACTGGCACGAGAATATGCCGATTTAGAAGAAGTATGGAAGTCAGAAAAAGCGGCATTGCATGGCAGTCAAAGTATTAAAGAAAATCTTGAAAAAGCACGGATGGATTTAGAGGTTGCTAACCGTAACGGTGATTTGGCTAAAATGTCTGAATTACAATATGGCAAAATTCCTGAGTTGGAAAAACAATTAGATCTAGCAACACAAGCCGAAATGCAAGACTTCACTTTGCTACGTAATAAAGTGGGTGAAGAAGAAATTGCTGAAGTAGTGTCTAAGTGGACAGGTATTCCAGTCTCGAAAATGTTGGAAGGTGAGCGCGATAAATTATTAAAAATGGATGACGCTTTGCATCAGCGTGTTATTGGTCAAGATGAGGCTGTAACTGCGGTGGCTAATGCTATTCGTCGTTCTCGTGCGGGACTATCTGATCCTAACCGTCCCAATGGTTCATTTTTATTTTTAGGACCTACCGGTGTCGGTAAAACCGAATTATGTAAGGCGCTGGCATCATTTTTATTTGATACTGAAGATGCAATGGTGCGCATTGATATGTCTGAATTTATGGAAAAACATTCAGTGGCACGTTTGGTGGGAGCACCTCCTGGTTATGTCGGTTATGAAGAAGGCGGTTATTTGACCGAAGCTGTGCGGCGAAAACCGTATTCAGTTATTTTGCTTGATGAAGTTGAAAAGGCGCATCCTGATGTATTCAATATTTTGTTACAAGTGTTAGATGATGGCCGCTTGACTGATGGTCAGGGACGTACTGTAGACTTTAGAAATACCGTAATTGTGATGACCTCAAATCTTGGTTCAAATGTGATCCAAGAAATGGCAGGTGAAGAGAACTACGAGCAAATGAAAGCGGCGGTAATGGAGATTGTCGGTCAGCATTTTAGACCAGAATTTATCAATCGTGTTGATGATGTAGTGGTGTTTCATCCGTTGCAACGTGAGCAAATTCATGCGATTGCCAAAATTCAATTGCAACATTTACATCAGCGTTTAGCAGAACGCGATATGAGTTTAGAGGTGAGTGATGAGGCATTAGATCTAATTGCTGAGGCCGGTTTTGATCCTGTTTATGGGGCAAGGCCGTTGAAACGTGTGATTCAACAACAGTTAGAGAATAATTTAGCCAATGACTTATTATCGGGTCGATTTAAAGCAGGCGATACCATAACAGTAACCGTAGAGGATGATAGATTGATCTTCAAAAGCTAGAAAACCAGCCCTTCGTTACAATGTTTGGCACAATAAATTGCTCCTCGGCAACTGCTCCTGCGTTGCTCTACTAAGTTACATCCATGGAGATAAAGGGCTAGCCATTACC
>CAYTAM010000228.1:0-2888 GCA_964435685.1 uncultured Methylophaga sp.
AAAAATCTGACTCAAATCAGCTTCCCCTCGCTACGATTTCTATTCTCGGACAAGCCCCTAGATGAAAACACTAGATTTGTGATACTATATTAAAGATACGTGAAATAAGGGGATAGTGCGCCGTGATAAAACAACGCACATTGAAAAATGTTATTCGTGCGACAGGTGTTGGATTACACAGTGGAGACACTGTATATTTGACATTGCGTCCGGCTGCTCCTGATACAGGTATTATTTTTAGACGTGTTGATCTTGATCCTCCTGTCGAAATAAAAGCAAAAGCAGAAAATGTTGGAGAGACCGCATTATCGACAACATTGGTGGAAAATGGTCAGAAAGTATCAACGGTTGAACATTTGCTTTCAGCATTTGCAGGTTTAGGTATTGATAATGCGTATATTGATGTCAATGCCGCCGAAGTGCCGATCATGGATGGCAGTGCAGGTCCTTTTGTCTTTTTAATACAATCTGCCGGCATTGAAGAGCAAGCGGTAGCTAAGAAGTTTATCCGAATTAAGCAAACTGTAAAGGTGGAAGATGGTGATAAATGGGGAATATTTGAACCATTTGAAGGCTTTAAAGTAAGTTTTACTATTGATTTCTCTCACCCCGCATTTACAGGCCGGTCACAGCATGTTGAAGTGGATTTTTCATCAACATCATTTGTTCGTGAAGTCAGCCGAGCTCGTACCTTTGGTTTTATGAAAGACATTGAGAAATTACGTGAAAACAACCTAGCATTAGGTGCAAGCGTAGATAATGCGATTGCCTTAGATGATTATCGTGTTGTCAATGAAGATGGTCTGCGCTATGAGGATGAGTTTGTTCGCCATAAAGTATTAGATGCTATTGGTGATCTATATTTACTGGGATATAGTCTGATTGGTTCATTTAATGGCCATAAATCAGGGCATGAGTTGAATAATAAGCTATTACGCAAATTATTAGCACAAGAAGATGCATGGGAATTGGTTAGTTTTGAAGATGAAAAAGACGCGCCAATTTCATTTAGTAGACCTGCTGCCTCAATTGTTGCTTAGGGATCCTAAAATAACTGGGCTTGTTCAGGGCTTCCTTAAGGAGTCTCTGATTAAGTCTGGACGAAATAGCTTGCGTCAAAAATATTCAGTTTTAAGGCAAAAAACGCAGGTAATAGTGGGCTATTGCGAAGTTTTTTAACGCAGAAACTGGATGTTTTGGGCGTGAGATATGAGTTCATGACTTGATCAGAGTCTCCTTAAGTCTTAAAACGTTTGGCTAGTTTTTCAAGAGAAGTCTTTAATGCCTCATTATCAATGACTTCCGCAGTCTGTTGAAGTGCGGTAGCAGCCGTTTTAGGTAAGAGGATAGTAGCTGTTTTAGCGGCGGGTGAAGTAATACGGTTAGGGCGTACTTTAATTTCAATATGGCTAATAGGCATTTGAAGTTGGCTCGAGAATGTTTTGCATAAAGAAGGCACTTGGAAACGGATTAAACTAGCAAATGAAGCATTATCAGTATGAATGATAAGTGTTTGATTGTTAATATTGGCCAAACGGCAGTGAGCTGAAAATTGCAGTGGTAATGTTTGCTGTAATATATGGTTTAATTCTTCAATAAGCTGGGCATGTTGTGCTAACTTAAACAACATCTTATTATGCTGACAGATTGTATTTATGTGTTTGGGTTGTTTAGGCATAACGACTGTATTTAGTTTTATCAAGAATTATACCCAAACGATAGTAAAAATTGTAGAAAATAAGTGATTTTGAGCATTAGCTCAATATTTCATGGCCAAAAACAGGGTAATCTAAGCTACTATTTTGATGGTGTCTTTACTGATTCAGAGGTGTTTTGTTAAATTATGCAGATCCTTATTATATCACCCAATAAAGCGACACATATACACTGGACGCTTAGCAAAACCAAGATAATATTAGCGAGCTTAATGCTACTGAGTCTTTTTGCTTACGTTGTATTTTATGTTTCGCAATATATAACATCGCAGCCATCAATGTTGGTCGCGCCACACTATGCGGCTTTGGACGTTCAAGCTACATTAAATGAGAATAAGCCAGCAGATGTTAAAGTGGCAGAGATTTATACAAAACGGCTAGGTGTGTTGCAAGCTGAGGCGATTCGTTTGAAAGCGATCACAAAGCAAATGGCTACTATGACGGGCTTCGATTTGTCGCATTTTTCGCTTGATTTAGAACCTGGTCAAGGCGGTATAGAGCAAGCAGGAACATTGTTAACAGAAAGTGAATTTGAGCTAAACCTTAGTCACCTATCTGATAGTTTTAATAAGCAACTTTCCCAGTTAGAAATAATGCAGACTTATTTAATTACCGAAGATGCAATTGCCTCAACAATCCCAAGTAGAAGACCGATTAATGAAGGCTGGCTATCGTCGCCTTATGGTGATCGTATTGATCCCTTTACGGGTAAGATTGCCTTTCATCATGGTCTTGATTTTGCCGGTAGCGAGGGCGATGGTATCTATGCAGTAGCAGACGGCATGGTAAGTTGGACAGGGAGTAAAACGGGTTATGGCAAAACAGTTGAGATCGATCATGGCAATGGCTACGTCACCCGCTATGCCCACAGCAAAGAACTCCTTGTTAGTTTAGGGGAAAAGGTTACCAAGGATCAAAAAATTGCGTTAATGGGATCCACAGGTCGCTCTACAGGCCCCCATGTCCATTTTGCGCTTATGCGGGCAGGCATTATAGTAAATCCTTATACGTATACTAAAACCAAATAAAACCTTATTCAGATCCTAAGTTGTTTCATCCAGTTTGGTTTGAAATCCCTCCTACCAATATTTTTTCAATTTAACTCTTGAATTTAATGGTTTATACCCAAACAACTTGGAAATGGATGATTCAGCAAGAGAAGAAGCCATTATA
>CAYTAM010000229.1:0-2886 GCA_964435685.1 uncultured Methylophaga sp.
CAAGCTTATCGGGGATCTTAACGATAGTAGCTATTTAAGAAGCCCTAGATTGCCGATTAAAGCACTCGGCAATGACGTATAATTTATTCGACTATGGTTATAATACTGCTTCTAAACTTTTTCTTGGATTAAAGCTCAATTCTTCTGCCATTTGCAAAAACAGTTCTTTTGCCTCTTTGCTATCAGCGGGCGGATTGATGATCTGCAAGACTACGAATTGATCGCCTGGCTCTTTTCCTGGTAAGCCGCGTCCTTTCAAGCGCATTTTTTGACCGCTTTTTGCACCGGCAGGGATAGTCAGGTTGATTTTACCCGCGAGCGTAGGTACAGTCACTTTTTCCCCTAATGCTGCCTCCCACGGTGTGATCGGCAAGTCCAATAAGACATCATTGCCATCAATACAATAATGAGGGTGCGGCGCAATGGCGATTTCTAAATATAAATCACCCGGTTTGCCGCCCATGCCCGCTTTGCCTTGACCAGAAAGACGGATCTTCTTACCGGATGTAATACCAGCGGGTATTTTGACATTTAAAGTACCTGTTTCTGTCGATCCGGCAGGTCTGCGAATTGTTTTTTTAGCACCCTTAAAAGCATCTTCTAGTGTAATAGTGATTTTGGCGTTTACATCTTCACCCGGCGCATAAAAATTATCTCTGCCGCCGCCCCTGCCTGCCCCTGCACCACCACCAAACATACTTTCAAAAAAGTTACTGAAATTACCATGGCCGCCTGCGCCGGCATTTTGTGCCCAACCCGGAGGCGGGGTAAACGACTGACCATTTTTATAATTGCTACCAAACTGATCGTATTGTGCACGCTTTTCGCTGTCTTTTAATACTTCGTAAGCCTCACCCACTTCTTTAAATTTGGCTTCAGCATTAGCTTCTTTACTGACATCAGGGTGGTATTTACGCGCCAATTTACGATAAGCTTTTTTTAGCTCATCTTTTGATACATCGCGTTTCACACCGAGTATTTGGTAGTAGTCTTTATATTCCATAGTGCCTGTTTTAAGTTTTATAAGTTGATTAGGGCTATAGATGGGGGTAAGTGTGCCAACTTTCAATAATAAACAAGGAAAATACTGATGCTACCTATAAAAGCTTATGCGAAACTAGTGTTTTATGTCATAGAACTGAGCTTGAAAGGGTATTCAAGCGTTCATATTTAATATTAGGAGGTTAAACATGTATTCCGTACCAAAACTACCACTATTTATTGCTTTGGCAAGCGCAGCAGCTACAACGATGGTGTCAGCCGAAATCACTTTAAACTTAGATGAACTTGTTGTTACAGGCACACGTTCAGAAACGGCACTATTAGATTTAGCAGGTAATACTGGCAAGCTCAGTACTACAGAAATAGATTTATTAAATGCCGATCATATTTCTGAATCATTATTACGTATTCCCGGGGTAAATTTACAGCGTGGAGAAGGTGTTGAAATGACGGTTGCCCTTCGTTCACCCGTGCTAACGGGTCCTGGTGGCGGTGGTGCTTTCTTGTTTATGGAAGATGGCATTCCGCTTCGGGCAGCATCATTTGGTAATAACCAAGGCTTATCGGAGGTACATTTTGAGCAGGCGGGCGGCATTGAAGTTATACGGGGTCCAGGTAGTGCTTTATATGGATCAAATGCGGTACATGGCTTGTTTAACGTTTTAACGCGTGATCCCTCTGAAACGTTGGAACGTAAAATAGGTATTACGGCGGGTTCAGATGATATGTATAAGTTAAGAGGATCGGTAAGCGACACGGTTGGCGCCCATGCTTATCGTATTAGTTTTAGCGGTGTTGCCGATCATGGCTGGCGTGACGACTCTGGGATTGATCAGCAAAAACTAACAGTACGCCATGATTATTTTGCAGAAAATGGTGATAGTTTTCAAACGGTATTCAATTTATTTAATATGAACCAAAATACCGCAGGTTTTATTGAAGGCGCGGATGATGATAACGCAACTGCTGATATTAATGAGTCATTAGCTAGTTCACAGCAACGTTTATATGAAGATTCATCATTGATGAAAGAAAATCATGAAGATGATGGTTACCGTGATTGGTGGTCAGTGCGTTTGTCAACACGCTGGGATCATGAACTGGATAATGGTAATACTTTAAGCATTACGCCGTATTTTCGTAGTAATGAAATGGAATTCCGCCAGCATTATTTACCCTCTGAAGCGATTGAAGAGAATGGTCATGATAGCATTGGCGTACAGACGGCTTATTATATTGATTTCGAAGGCGGGCATAAGGTTATTTTCGGCACCGATTTTGAATATACAGAAGGGCATTTAAAACAAACTCAACAACGAGCAAGTTACTTTAGATTTGGTAAAGCACGCCAACAAGGTGTTCACTATGACTATGATGTGGAGGCTATTGCAATTTCACCTTTTGTGCATGCCGAATGGCAGTTAGCGGAGAAATGGCGTGCTACAACAGGCTTGCGTTTTGATCATACCAGTTATGATTATAATAATAATGTAGCAGATGGAACTACACAGGCAGATGGCAGTACTTGTTATGAAGACTTTGCCACGCCAGCAGATCCTGTAGCATGTTTATATCAACGCCCCGCTGATCGTGAAGATACCTTTAACGATTGGAGCCCAAAATTAGGCCTAGTTTATCGCTTGGCGGAGTCGCATAGTATTTACAGTAATTTATCGCGTGGTCATCGCGCACCACAAACAACTGATCTCTATCGTATTCAGAGAGATCAGTCTATTGGTGAAACCGACTCTGAACGAGCAGATAACTTAGAAATTGGTGCGCGCGGTACATTTGAACAGATGGGATTGAGCTATGAGATCTCTGCCTACTATATGAAGAAAAAGAACTTCTTCTTCCGTGACACCTTTGGCAATAGTGTGACCG
>CAYTAM010000230.1:0-2886 GCA_964435685.1 uncultured Methylophaga sp.
CTGATAATATAGCAGCTAACTAAATTACCATATTTTGAGAGATACAAGAGGTGCCCTTAATTAAGCTAAAGAATCCCTTTGTTGTTGTAATTGCGATAAGGATTGCTCCATTTCAGCCAATTTATCACGCTCTTTTTGTACTACTTCGGCCGGTGCTTTCGCGGTATAGTTTTCATTGCTTAACTTGCCAGATGATTGCTTGATTACTTTTTCTAATTTAACTATTTCCTTATCGAGACGTTGAATTTCTGCATTTTTATCAATTAAACCATCCAGAGGGATTAATATTTCCATTTTTCCTACTAATGCCGTTGCTGCTGCTGGCGCTTCACCCGTTAACAATTCAATTTTCTCTAGATTAGCTAAACGGCTTAAGAAATCATGATTGGCTTCAAGTCGAGCTTGATCTTCAAGCGTACTCCCTTTTAGCAATACCGGCACACATTTTTTGGGTGGAATATTCATCTGCGAACGAATAGAACGTATACCCGTAATAAATGCCATCATCCATTCCATATCAGCTACCGCTTTGTCATCAATTTTATTATTATCAGTGACGGGGTAGGGTTGATTCATAATAGTATCGTCAGACTTTCCTGCTAATGGCGCTATCGTTTGCCAAATTTCTTCGGTGATAAAGGGCATAAAGGGATGAGTCAGTCGTAACGTGGTTTCTAATACACGCACTAAGGTACGGCGTGTGCCACGCTTAGCGGCTGCAGATGCATTGTCATTATTAAGTACAGGTTTAGAAAGCTCCAAATACCAGTCACAATAATTATTCCAGATAAAGTCATAAATGCCTTGTGCGGCATGATCAAAGCGATAAGCTTCTATCGCCTCTGTGACGTGTTGTTCGGTAGTTTGCAGTTGCGAGATTATCCAGCGATCAGCTAGGCTTAATTCAACCTTCTTATTGTCAAGACCGTTATCTTGTCCTTGCGTATTCATTAATACATAACGCGCAGCATTCCATAATTTATTGCAGAAATTACGGTAGCCACCAAGACGATTCATATCAAAATTAATATCACGACCCGTTGATGCTAGTGATGCAAAGGTAAAACGAAGTGCATCAGTACCATGCGCTTCAATGCCATCAGCAAACTCTTTACGCGTTGCTTTTTCAATCTTAGCTGTATCTTTAGTTTGCATCAGGCCGGTTGTACGTTTTTTGACTAGAGACTCTAAGTCTATGCCATCTATAATATCAATAGGATCAAGTACATTACCTTTGGATTTTGACATTTTTTGGCCATGGGAATCACGTACTAAGCCATGAATATAGACTTCTTTAAAGGGTATATCGTCCATAAACTTCAGACCCATCATCATCATTCTGGCAACCCAGAAGAAGATAATGTCAAAGCCAGTGACTAAAACGCTGGTGGGATACCACGTTTTTAAGGCATCGGTGCTTTCCGGCCATCCCAAGGTTGAGAACGGCCATAAGGCTGATGAAAACCAAGTGTCAAGGACATCTTCATCTTGACGTAAAACAAGATCATCAGCTAAATTATACTTGGTGCGAACAGCGGCTTCATCATGACCCACATAGACAGCGCCTTCGTTGTCATACCAGGCAGGTATTCGATGGCCCCACCAAATTTGACGTGAAATACACCAGTCTTGAATACCATCCATCCAATTGTAGAACGTTTTATCCCAGTTACCGGGTACAAATTTAATTTTTCCTTGTTGTACAGCTTTGACAGCAGGTTCTGCTAGCACATCGGCTTTGACATACCATTGATCGGTGAGTAGAGGCTCAATGACGGTACCACTACGATCACCACGAGGCACCATTAATGTGTGGTCTTTGATGCTTTCTAATAAACCAAGCGCATCAAGATCATTAACGATTTGTTTGCGAGCATCATAACGATCTAGACCACGGTATGGTTCAGGTGCTTCATTATTGATAGCCGCATCAATGGTTAGAATATTGTATTTTGGAAGATTATGCCGTTGTCCCATTTCAGCATCATTAAAGTCATGTGCGGGCGTAATTTTTACGCAACCCGTACCAAACTCTGGATCAACATAATTATCAGCAATAATAGGTATTTCTCGTTCTACCAGCGGTAAAGTAATGGTGTTACCAATGAGGTGTTGATAACGCTCGTCATCAGGGTGAACTGCGACAGCCGCATCACCCAACATCGTTTCTGGTCGAGTAGTTGCAACCACTAAATGACCGTTGCCATCGCTTAGTGGATAGCGGAAATACCACATGTGCCCCGCTTCTTCTTCAGATAATACTTCTAAGTCAGAGACCGCAGTGTGTAAAACGGGATCCCAATTTACTAGACGTTTTCCTCGATAAATGAGACCTTCATCAAATAATTGCACAAAAACATTTTTAACAGATTCAGACAAGCCATCATCCATTGTGAAGCGCTCTCGTGACCAATCCATCGATGTGCCCATGCGACGTAATTGATTAGTGATTTCGCTACCAGACTCTTTTTTCCAAGCCCAGATACGGTCAACAAATTGCTCACGCCCTAAATCATGGCGGGTTTTGCCCTCACTATTGAGTTGTCGTTCAACAACCATTTGAGTGGCAATGCCCGCATGGTCAGTGCCTGCCTGCCATAAGGTATTATCACCTTTCATGCGGTGATAGCGAATCAATGTGTCCATTATAGTATCTTGAAAAGCATGACCCATATGTAATCGTCCGGTGATATTGGGCGGCGGAAGCATGATGACATAAGGCGTCCCTTTGCCTGAGGGTTTAAAGTGACCACACTGTTCCCATTTTTGGTACCAGCTTTGCTCTATTGAATCAGGGTTGTAAGTTTTTTTCATGGTGTTTTTAGGCTTGAAATATAATTGTTAGTCACGCATTATACAATGATGTTAACCATATGGGCGCCTCTA
>CAYTAM010000231.1:0-2856 GCA_964435685.1 uncultured Methylophaga sp.
GGGTATATGAGCACCTCTAAAAACCTAAGTGTGATTTAGGGAGTGCAGAAAGTAGTGCATTTTTCACCCAAAAAGGAGGAGAATAGTGATCTATTTTACTAGTTTTTGGGTAAAAAAAGGTGCTGTTTTATGCGTTTAATAAACTGTGATTAGGTTTTTAGAGATGCTCATATGATTAGAGACCTTGCATAAATCAAAGTAGCCGTTAAAATGTTGGCTATGCTTTTAACTATATTAACAAGTAAAACTACCGGATGAGTGCCTCTTTTAAGCGGATCGGTCTTTTTATCCGTAAAGATGATCCCGTTATGGAAAGCGCTGTTATACGTGTTACCAACTTTCTACGTGCACGTTCTTCACTGACCATTGTAACTAATGAAGCTCTGGATTTTTTACCCGATGTTGATGTCATTTCTATCAATGATTTTCCGCAGCTATGTGATCTCACTATCGCCATTGGTGGTGATGGCACGCTACTCTCCGCTTCGCGGGCATTGTCCGGCTCCAATTTACCCTTGGTGGGCATAAATGTAGGGCGGCTGGGCTTTCTTGCCGATGTCACCTTATCAAAGCTTGAACAACAGCTGACTGAAATTCTTAATGGCAATTATCGTGAAGATACGCGCTTTTTGATGTATGCCACCATCAATAATGCTAAAAAGTCCATTGGCAAGGCAATGAATGACGTGGTCGTTCATTCTCATCAAAGTCTACATATGATTGAGTTTGAAACCCACATTAACGGTAGTTTTCTAAACAGCCAACGTGCTGATGGCTTGGTGATCGCAACCCCAACAGGTTCCACAGCCTATGCTATGTCTGCAGGCGGCCCTATTCTTGATGTTGACTTAGATGCACTCGTGCTTGCCTCTGTTTGCCCGCATTCACTGAGTAACCGCCCACTTGTTATTGCCGCAAATAGTGTTATTGATATTACATTAAGTGAAAATAATATTAATACTGCCATGGCAACCTGTGATGGTCGTCCTGGTCATATTATGCAACCCGGTGATTCTATTCGTATTCAACGCCACACTAGCACGATTCAATTACTACACTTAGAAGATCATGATCATTATTCCATTCTCCGCGCCAAACTTGAATGGGGGAAAAGCTCACATGCTAGCCTCGCTTAGCATTCGTAATCTAGCTGTTGTTGAAGATATCGAAATTCATTTTGAAAACGGTATGACCTCACTAACAGGTGAAACGGGAGCTGGTAAATCGATGCTAGTTGATGCACTCAGCCTTGTATTAGGCGACCGAGCTGATTCTAAAATGGTACGACACGGCAGTGAACGTGCCGAAATAGCCGCTAGTTTTTCTATTGAAAACAATACGCTACTTCAACAATGGCTACTTGAACAACAGCTAGATGATGACGACCAATGTGAACTGCGTAGAACGATTAGTAAGGATGGGCGTTCGCGGGCTTATATTAATGGTCGTACCGTACCATTATCACAACTACGTGAGATCAGTATTCGCACTATTGATATTCATGGTCAACATGCTCACCAATCACTATTACGTAGCGAAACACAACGGCAATTATTGGATACGGTAGCGGCTACCCAGCCTTTGCTGGATGAATTGACCTCGCAATACCAGCAATTAAAAGCAACCCAGCAACAGCTAGACCAACTTAATAAACAATCTCAAGATCAAACCGCACGCCATGATCTGTTAGCTTATCAAGTTAATGAGTTACAAGTATTAAATCTTAGCCAAGATTATGTAGAGCAACTTATTCAAGAGCACCAACAGCGCAATAATGCATCACAATTAATAAGTGCGGCTCAATCAGCCCACTTTAAGTTATTTGAACAAGAACAAGGCGCAGCATATTCACTGGTCAGCCAAGCCTTAAATGATCTTGCTAACTACCAAGATATTGAACCGAAATTTACTAACCTTATCGAAGTGCTGAACTCAACCATTATCCAACTTGATGAAGTTTCCAACGAATTACGCCACTATTTAGATCATGCCGATAATGATCCCCAGCGCTTACAGCAAGTGGAAACAGATCTAGCAACATTACACGATCAAGCACGCAAACATCATATTGAAATTGAACAATTACCCGAACATTTTGAGAGGTTACAGCGAGAGCTAACATTACTAGCTAATATAGAAATACATACTGAAGAACTACAACAACAGCAAACACAACAACTAGTAGCATGCCGCGAACTATGCCAGAAAATCACCCACAAGCGCCAACAAACAACTGCGTCACTATCTAAAAAAATAACACACGCTATGCAACAGCTTGCAATGCCAACAGGTCAGGTTGAATTTATTGTGTCACCCATGGAGAATAAACATTTTAATGAAACAGGATCCGATCACATTCAGCTCATCGTCACAACCAATCCTGGTCAAGCGGCGGGTGAGTTAGACAAAATAGCCTCCGGCGGAGAGTTAGCTCGCATTAGCCTCGCCATTCAAGTTGTCACAGCCAGCAGCCGTAGCATAGCCACTCTGGTCTTCGATGAGGTCGATGTTGGTATCGGTGGTGGCATTGCCGAAATTGTCGGCAAACACTTACGAAAACTAGCGGAAAAGCGCCAAGTTATTTGCATTACCCATCTGCCACAGGTTGCAGCTCAAGCCCACCAGCAACTACAAGTAAGCAAGACAAATTTAAAAGATAGTACTCATATTGAGATTACAGCACTTGATAAAAAACAGCGGATTGAAGAAATTGCACGCATGTTAGGAGGGGTTACCTTAACTGAAAAAACACGGCTTCACGCTGAGGAAATGCTAGAAAAATCTCCTTAGGGAACTCTATAAATCAGCGTCTATACCCAAAATACTTGAAGATGCAGGTTTCAGCAAGAGAAGAAG
>CAYTAM010000232.1:0-2838 GCA_964435685.1 uncultured Methylophaga sp.
AGCAGATGAGTGCCAATCAAAACCATACCCCGATGATGCAGCAATATATGCGGATCAAAGCTGAAAACCCAGATTATCTGTTGTTTTATCGCATGGGTGATTTTTATGAGATGTTTTATGACGATGCGCATAGCGCGGCAGAATTATTGGATATTACTTTAACAGCGCGCGGCAATAGCAATGGTAAGCCTATTCCAATGGCAGGAATTCCTTATCATGCGGCTGATTCGTATTTAGCACGCTTAATCAATAAAGGTGTATCGGTTGCTATTTGTGAGCAAATTGGCGACCCAGCGACTAGCAAAGGCCCGGTTGATCGGCAAGTGGTACGGGTAATTACACCGGGCACACTCACCGAAGAAGCACTGCTCGATAGTCGTAATGAAAATCTCTTAGTAGCCGTGCATGAGCAAAAAGGAAGTTATGGTCTAGCAGTGGCAGAATTGAGTAGCGGACGCTTTACAATCAGTGAGTTGGAGTCACAATCTGATGTGGAATCTGAACTGGCACGGCTGCAAGCGGCAGAAATTTTAATCGACGAATCACAAGTCGATGCATTAAGTGAATTCTCAGCAACAAACCACACCTTACCGCCATGGCATTTTGATTTAGAGGGTGCAACACGGCGGCTATGTGATCATTTCCAAATACAGGATTTAAAAGGCTTTGGCTGTGAAGAGATGAAACTGGCAATTATCGCTGCCGGTTGTTTATTAAATTATGCCCAACAAACTCATCGAACTGCATTGCCGCATTTACGAAGCCTTACTATTGAGCAAACCAGCGATAGCATTCAACTTGATTTAGCGACACGGCGTAATCTTGAACTAGAAACGAATCTATCAGGTGGGCGAGATAACACCTTATTATCAATATTAGATAAAACCACGACACCGATGGGTGCGCGCTTGTTGCGCCGTTGGTTATTACGACCATTGCGACAATATTCAGTTTTAAAACAGCGCCAGCAGGCTATTCAGCAACTTATTGATTTGCAACTTATAGAACCGATACAGACCGAACTTAAACGGCTTGGTGATATCGAGCGTGTTTTAGCGCGCATTTCATTAAAGACCGCTAGGCCGCGTGATTTTATGCAAGTGCGCACTACGATTGAAGCTTTGCCAGCGATGCATG
This sequence comes from uncultured Methylophaga sp., assembly GCA_964435685.1. Taxonomy (GTDB): domain Bacteria; phylum Pseudomonadota; class Gammaproteobacteria; order Nitrosococcales; family Methylophagaceae. The sequence continues at coordinate 1,138 of CAYTAM010000232.1, forward strand.
ATGTATTGGCGCGTGTTGAAACTAATCGACTTAAGCAACTCGACCGAGAACTAGGGCAGTTTCCAGAATTACTGACACTGTTAACAACAGCATTAATTGATGAGCCGCCGCTGTTAATTCGTGATGGTGGGGTGATTGCCACGGGTTATAACAAAGAGCTAGATCAATTACGTAGCATTCGTGATGATGCCAATCAATTTTTGCTCGATTTAGAACAACGCGAACGTGAGCGCACCGGTGTCCCCACATTAAAAGTAGGCTATAACCGTGTGCATGGCTATTTTATAGAAATTAGCCGCTCGCAACGCTTTGAGGTGCCGATAGAATATGTGCGCCGCCAAACCCTTAAAAATGCAGAGCGTTATATCACGCCTGAGTTAAAAGAATTTGAAGATCAAGTACTGAGTGCCAATGAACGTGCTTTGGCATTAGAAAAAGCCTTGTATGAGGAGCTGTTCAGTAAATTAGAACCTGATCTAGCCGCATTAGAAGTTTCAGCTAATGCCTTGGCAGAATTAGATGTGTTGGCCAATTTAGCCGAACGTGCCGAAACACTAGATTATAGCGCCCCTGATTTTAGTGAAAAAGCGGGTATTTATATTGAAGCAGGGCGGCATCCCGTAGTTGAAAATACCACCGAGCAGAATTTCACGCCCAATGATTTAGATTTTAACGAGCAACGACGATTATTATTGATTACAGGCCCCAATATGGGCGGTAAATCTACTTATATGCGACAAGTAGCATTGATCGTATTAATGGCGCATATTGGCAGTTTTGTACCGGCAATAAAAGCAATAATTGGGTCTATTGATCAAATCTTCACCCGAATTGGTGCTTCTGATGATTTGGCATCAGGTCGTTCTACTTTTATGGTAGAAATGAGCGAAACCGCCAATATATTAAACAATGCCACTGATCAAAGCCTGATCTTGATGGATGAAATAGGGCGGGGCACCAGCACCTTTGATGGTTTATCACTGGCATGGGCATGTGCTGAGAAATTAGTGAAAGATATCAATGCCTACACCTTGTTTGCCACCCATTATTTTGAATTAACCGAACTGCCAACACAGTATGACAACGCAAAAAATGTGCATTTAGATGCCATGGAACATGGCGATAAAATTGTGTTTTTACATCAACTGAAAGCGGGTGCAGCCAATCAAAGTTATGGCTTACAAGTGGCACAGTTGGCTGGTGTGCCGAATGATGTGATTAATGTTGCAAGACAGAAGTTATTACAACTAGAAGCACAACGATCCGCGTCGGCAAATGAATCCTCACTGCAAGCAGATTTATTTAATGTTGCTGAACAAATTAAAGAACATTCAGAGGTTGAAAAGGCACTGGAAAAATTAAACCTAGATGAATTGTCACCTAAACAAGCGATGGACGAATTGTATCGGTTGGTTAAGATGCTGAAATAGCATTAAGCGAGTTTTTTACTAAAGTTTACCACGCACCCAATTAAGTTCCCTTCGGCCCGATAATGCGGTTGCTGAAAGCTTCTTTGTCATTATCAAAAAAATAATCATTGCAAAGAAGATCTACGTAACACGTAATGATGCGAAGGCTGAGATATTTAATTGTTTTATACCCATAATCATTCAATCTGTGAAGATTCATGGCAAAAATAGCAAGTCAGAGTAAGGCGTAATGTTGCAGGTAATGACTAGTCCTTTATGTCCATGGATGGAG
>CAYTAM010000233.1:0-2823 GCA_964435685.1 uncultured Methylophaga sp.
TGACTTCCTATTTTTGCCCTAAATCTTCACACATTGAATGATCACGGGTATAGGTGTTATTTCTGCGCTAAAAATGCGCAATAAAATAAAGTCTAATTGTTAGGCTTTATTGTTCTAGTGTTTGATAGCCTAGCTTTCATAATGATTCAATATAATTTCAGTCTTGATTTTATACATAGAAAACTGTTTTAGTTTAAAATATTCCGGTTTAGCTTAACGTAAGTTTAGCGCTAATTTTTTAACCCTATTTTTTGAGACAGAACAATGGCTGCAGATTTATCCAAATACAGAAATATCGGTATTTTCGCGCATGTAGATGCGGGTAAAACCACAACAACAGAGAGGATTTTAAAACTCACTGGTAAAATTCATAAAGTCGGTGAAGTTCATGACGGTGAATCAACAATGGATTTCATGGATCAGGAAGCTGAGCGTGGCATAACTATTCAATCAGCAGCGACCACCTGTGAGTGGGATGATCACCGTTTAAATGTTATCGATACGCCAGGTCACGTCGATTTCACTATTGAAGTGTATCGTTCTCTTAAAGTACTTGACGGTGGTGTTGGCGTATTTTGTGGCAGTGGTGGAGTAGAACCACAATCAGAAACAAACTGGCGCTACGCCAATGACTCTGAAGTATCGCGTATCATCTTTGTGAACAAACTAGATCGTATCGGCGCTGATTTTTTCCGTGTTGTTAAGCAAGTTAAAGATGTTTTAGGTGCGAACCCATTAGTAATGGTGCTTCCTATTGGTATTGAAGATGATTTCATCGGCTGTGTTGATTTGTTAACACGCAAAGCATGGATATGGGATAACGAAGAAGACACCATGGAATTCCGTATTGAAGAGCCACCTGCAGAAATGGCTGATCAAATTGAAGAATACCGTGAAATATTGGTCGAAACTGCCCTTGAGCAAGATGATGACTTAATGGGGAAATATCTTGACGGTGAAGAGCCTTCAATTGAAGATCTTAAAAAATGTATCCGTAAAGGTACATTAACAATGGACGTCTTCCCAACATACTGTGGTAGTGCCTTTAAAGATAAAGGTGTGCAAATGATTTTGGATGCGGTTGTTGATTATTTACCCAGCCCAACAGAAGTTAAGCCACAACCAGAAGTAGATGAAGAAGGTAATGAAACAGGCGACTATGCGATTGTTTCAACCGAAGGCCCACTGCGTGCTTTAGCGTTCAAAATTATGGATGACCGTTTTGGTGCATTAACCTTTATCCGTATTTATTCAGGTACCTTGAATAAAGGTGATACGGTTCTGAACTCATTCACTGGTAAAACAGAACGCGTTGGTCGCATGGTAGAAATGCATGCCGATGATCGTAATGAATTAAGCTCTGCACAAGCGGGTGATATTATCGCTATTGTGGGCATGAAAGACGTGCAAACAGGTCATACATTATGTGATCCTAAGCACCCAACAACACTTGAGCCAATGGTGTTCCCAGATCCTGTTATCTCAATTGCTATTTCACCTATTGATAAAGCAAGTACTGAAAAAATGGGTATTGCAATTGGTAAAATGATTAAAGAAGATCCTTCTTTCCGTGTTGAAACCGATCAAGAAAGTGGCGAAACTATTATCAAAGGTATGGGTGAGTTACATTTAGATATCAAAGTTGATATTTTAAAACGTACTCATGGTGTTGAAGTAACAGTAGGTGCTCCACAAGTCGCTTATCGTGAAACGATTACTAAACGTATTGAAGATGCCTACACCCATAAGAAACAATCAGGTGGCTCTGGTCAATTCGGTAAAATTGAATACATTATCGAACCAGGTGAACCAGGCTCAGGATTTGAGTTTGAATCAACGGTTACCGGCGGTAGCGTTCCGCGTGAATTCTGGTCAGCAGTAGAAGCCGGTTTCAAGAAAATGAAAGATCGTGGTGTATTAGCTGGCTTCCCATGTTTAGACTTTAAAGTCACCTTATTTGATGGTGCCTTCCATGCGGTGGATTCATCTGCAGTAGCGTTTGAATTAGCTGCAATGGCTGCTTATCGTCAATCAATGCCAACAGCTGGCCCGCAATTAATGGAACCTATCATGAAGGTGGATGTATTCACACCTGAAGATCATGTGGGTGACGTAATTGGTGATCTTAATCGTCGTCGTGGCATGATTAAGTCACAAGATGCAACGCCAACAGGTGTGCGTATCAATGGTGAAGTGCCATTAAGTGAAATGTTTGGTTACATTGGCTCATTGCGCACAATGACATCAGGTCGTGGTCAGTTCTCCATGGAGTTCTTACAATACAACCCTTGTCCTCGTAATGTAGCGGAAGAAGTGATCAAAGAAACTAAAGAACGTGAAGAGGCTAAGAAGAAGAAGAAATAACAAACCATTGTTATTTCATAGCTGAAAATATAAAAAAGGGCTGATTATTGTAATCAGCCCTTTTTTATGCCCTGTTACTCTGTGGCCATTAGAATTGGGTGTATTTTCAGGCTTAAGGTATTATGTGTTCTCAAGCAGAATAGACTGCAAGCTTAATTATTAGAAGAAGAGGGTGTCATTATGAAAGTCAGATCGATCACAAAAAATAAGGGCAAAGCTGTTATTGGTTTAACACCTACGGATCCACTAGATCGTGCTGTTTCACTAATGAAAGAGCATAAAATAGCCTCATTAGTGGTAACGGAAAATAATAAGCTATACCCATAATCATTCAATCTGTGAATTTTCGCTCCTCCGTCACTCCGGTATGCTTACCCAGTCAAGCTGAGCACAAGCTTAGCCGGAGTCTTGTTTGTGCGGAGATCCAGGCTAAAAGCATACCGGGATGACGAGGGATTT
>CAYTAM010000234.1:0-2823 GCA_964435685.1 uncultured Methylophaga sp.
CAGTTATTTACTGAGTATGTCGATTATGTCAATTTATATTGATCCAGCTATATGCAAGAAATGCATCGTTACATGGATGTAACTTAGTAGAGCAACGCAGGAGCAATTGCCGAGGAGCATATTTTTTGTGCCTACACATTGCGCCTTGTTCTGCTTTCCTATTTTTGCCATGAATCTTCACACATTGAATGATTACGGGTATAGAATAGGTTCAGATTAGCTTGCTTCATCAAAGAAAATAATGGCAGAAAATAACAACAACATGCCACCTTGCCATAATCAAGGTGTATTTTACATTACGAGCAAGAAAGCCAACAAGCAAAAACTATCCACAAGACCGGGGGAAATATGCCCGCAGCAGCCATTCGTTCAACTGCTTCTGCTGGCCAGTAGATGGATATGAGCAATGTTACAAGCACTGTATTAATCAGACTAAGCAATAAAGTGATTAAAACATGTGGTTTGGTAATTGTTTTGCCTGACATTACACCAGTGGTCCTTTAATATGATAATGACTACTATATTAGAGAAACACCCACAACAATCAATACTAAATTAACGCTGGTAATCACGCTTGCCAATTTAGGTAAAAGAGCCATTAAAGCCACCACCGCTGCACCCGCATTATCATAGCCAGCCAAATAGGCACGCCGATTTCCCAGCCCTGTTGGCCAGCAATCAAATAAAGCCCTATTATTAACAAACCGTATGCAACTAAACGTAGCCATTTACCGGCAAAGGGGACAGAGATCGATGTTGCTGCTAGCCGCCCATATTACCAATAGCCATTTAATTGGATACCGATAACGCGAGGCTCACCCACCTTAACGGTATTAGTGCGAGACTGGATCCTAGTGATATATTCTTCGTCAAAAAGATTACGAGCAAATAATGACACGCTAAAGTGCTCAAGTTCATAGCCAATGCGAGAATTTACAATGGTACGGCTATCTAATTTATCGGTATTTGCGGCATCACCATAACTACTATCCTGATAGGTAACATCAGTAGAAAAGATCAAACCGTTAAACCAACGCTTGCTGACACCAGTAGAGGCAGTCCATTCTGGCGCATTGATGAAGCTATTACCTGAAAAGTCCTGTCCGCTAGTAGTGAAATCTTTAAACTTGGTTTTTACAAAGCCAACACCTACAAACACATTTAGCCCTGTTGCAGCTTGGGCATTGAGTTCAATTTCAGCACCATAAAGCTCAGACTCACCGGCATTTTGTGTGTGGAATAAATTTGCAATCACCGCATCTTCTACTAACACTTGTTGATCTTTCCAATCTGTGTAGAAAATATTAGCATTAAGCGATAGTCGATTATCTAACCACATTGATCGAAAAGCCACCTCATAATTGGTGGTATATTCTTCATCATATTCATTGAGTGCACCTGGGCTAAGATCAGCGCCACCAGCACGGTAGCCACGCTGTACGGTGAAGCTGGTGCTTAAATCATCATCCCAGTTCACCGTAAATCCCGCTTTGGGTAAAAAGGCTGAAAAGTCTGCATCCGAGTTAACATCAGATGAACGAGATGCAAGATCTGCATTGAGCGCTGCATTTGTAGCAGCAATAAACCCATCGAATGGAGGACCAAAACCTGCCGGATCAGGTAATTCTGCTAGGGCAACTGTTTCTTGTACATTTTTATAATCTTGCTTTTCATTATCATAACGCACACCACCAAAAATACTGATCTTCTCAGTTACGTCAAATTCTAAATCTGCAAATACTGCCCAGTTTTCAATATCAACATCAAAATCAGCATTTCGAGCAAGCGGGAAGGCATCTGAATAAAATGGTGCTAATCCTCCTACCAGTGGTTTTAGATCGATTGTGCTAGTAAAGCTAGATTGATCATCTTGGTCTTGGTCAAAATAATAGGCACCAACCAGCCCGCGCCATCTATCTTGTTCAAAGTGCAATCGCAGCTCTTGAGTGAAGGTGTCTGTTTCATTGTCACGGCTTCGTAAATTATTGCCGCCACCAGCACCTTGATCATCATCATCCTGACGATCATAGTCAGTACGATTATAAGCCGTCACACTTTCTAATCGCAGATTGGCTGACAGTTGATAATTTAAATCTAATGACATGATATTTTGATCGGTATTTTCAAAGCCATCAACATTAGAAAAGACTTTGTGTTTGAAAGGGTCAATCGGGTTGCCCGCAGGATCTTGAGTTGCCAACACATCATCACCTGATTCATTTTTTGAATGGCTCAGGGTTAATAACGCTGAAAAAGCTGCTAATGCCGCAGGCTTATAAAGTAATTTTCCGCGGAATAATTTATTACTACTATCGCCGTATTCGCTGTCATCTAATGTTGGGTTGCTGATAAAACCCTCGCTTTTTTGATCATCAATCGCAATCCTAAAAGCCAGCTCATTATCAATTAAAGGCCCGCCAAATGCTAGAGCAAGCCCTCTTGAGGACAAATTGTCAGCATTAAAACGTAGATCTGTAGTCCAATCAAAAGTAGGATCTTTAGTATGCACAACCACCGCACCTGCAAGTGCATTACGCCCTTGTACTGTTGATTGCGCGCCACGGAACACCTCTATTTGCTCAACATCCCATAACTGTTTCTGACCTACTCGAATACCAAAGCTAGGAATAAAAGCACCGTCAATATACAGACTAGCAAGCCCTGATCCCGTGGTAGCACCACCCGCAACCGTATTATTATTGATGCCGCGAATAGAAAAGCCCTCACCACCAAAAGTAGATGACACATTAACAATGCGCTCAAAGGCATTATTGATATCCAGCATACCGCCATCTTCAATATCTTCTGCTGTCAGTACACCCA
>CAYTAM010000235.1:0-2776 GCA_964435685.1 uncultured Methylophaga sp.
TATACCCCTGTCATCACCGTTTCGGTAAAAATCGCATAGGATCTACCGGCTTACCATTACGTCTTACTTCAAAGTGCAATTGATTTCGTTGGGTGCCGGTACTCCCTAATGTGGCAATTTTTTGACCGGTCTTAACATGATCGCCTTCATTTACTACTAATGTTGTATTATGAGCATAAGCACTTAGATAAACATCGTTATGCTTGACGATAAGTAAGTTACCGTAACGGGGCAAGCCACTGCCAGCATACACCACTTTGCCTGATGCCGCTGCTACAACAGCTTGACCTGCATTGCCCGCAATCTTGATTCCTTTTCTATTGTTAGCGCTTTTTGAATACGTAGAAATAACCTTGCCTTCTGTTGGCCATTGCCAAACCAATCTGGTATTCGCGGTTGGTGTAGCTGTCGGTTTGGGTTTACTGGTCGATCTTGCTGGCTTTGTTATATTTGGTCTTAGCTCTGGTTTGCTGGCAGTTTTTACGGGCTTAATAGCTTTAAATCGTATTCTTTGCCCTATCGATAATAGATAGGGCGCACTAATATTATTTATTCTGGCTAGGGTTTTATAGTCCATACCATAACGCCAGCTAATTGAATAAAGCGTGTCACCTTGTTTAACGCTATAAAATGTCGGTGGTTTCCTAGGTGCATATTGTGCTTGGGGTGTTTTAACGCTATAGCCCATACTCTCTACTGGGGCAATTGCTCGACTACCCCCGCAGGCTGTTAACACCAACATCATTAGTAAGAGTATTATTAGTCTCATTATTATCTAAAAATAAGATACGCAATCACAATAACAGCCAATGTTGCCCAGCCGATACGATCAATCCATATGTGTAGATGTTTTTCCAATCGTTTCCCACCCCATTTCATTAGACCCGCTTCAAGATAATAGCGTAATCCCCGACTGATTACTGATCCTACAATAAAAGGTAACAGCGCCATTGATGCTACGCCCGCAGCAAATGTAAACAGCTTGAAAGGAATAGGTGTAAAGCCTGCTATAAAAACGGTCCAGAACCCCCACTCTTCAAACCAAATCTCCATGATCTGGTAGGCTTGTTGATAACCAAGTGAAATCAACCAAGGTTCAATAAACTGAAAAGCATACATGCCAAGCATATAGCCCATTAAAGCACCGACCACTGAAGCCACTGTTGTTAACCCAGCATAAAACCATGCTTTTTCTGGTTTAGCTAAGCTCATCGGCGCCAACATAATATCAGGCGGGATCACGAAACAGAAAGATTCGGTAAAACTCACTAAAGCTAACCAATAACTGGCATATTTATGGCGTGACCACACCATTACTTTGGCATATAATGCTGAAAATGGCTTCATTAAATTTGCCCTGAAAGTAGTGGCACAAAACTAACCGCATCTAATTCGGTTTGTTCAAACGAGTTGCCGTTGCGATCAATCACTCGTAATGATTGTTCTGCGCCACCAACAGGGATAACTAATCGACCGCCAGGTGCTAATTGATTCAATAATTCTTTAGGAACTTGCTCTGGCGCGCAGGTGACGATAATGCCATCATAAGGTGCATTATCTGACCAACCCCAATTACCATCGCTATGTTTTAAACGAATATTATTAAGTTTCAATTGATAAAAACGCTCGCGTGCTTGATTTTGCAGAGGTGCTATTCGTTCTACACTAAATATACGATCGACCAGCTTCGACAACACTGCTGTTTGATAGCCTGATCCTGTGCCGACTTCTAATACTTTCTTTTTGGGTGATCCTTCTAGCAATATTTCGGTCATTTTAGCAACAATAAAAGGCTGTGAAATGGTTTGACCATGACCTATCGGTAAAGCAGTATCTTCATAAGCACGGCTAGCTAATGCCTCATCAACAAACACATGGCGCGGTAATGCTCGCATCACACTCAATACTTCAATGCTACCAATGCCTTGTTCTCTTAATCTTGAAATTAAGCGATCACGGGTGCGCTGTGAGGTCATACCAATACCGCGTTCAGCTGTCATTTATACGCCTTTTAACCATGTTGCCACACCATCAATCGCCTTATAACTAGTTAAATCAATTTGTAAGGGAGTAATTGACACTGCATTACGGCGAATAGCATCAAAATCGGTGCCAGGCCCTGCATCCTGCTCTTTACCGGCAGGGCCGACCCAATACATCGCTCGACCACGAGGATCATATTCTTTAATCACCGGTTCTGCTTTATGGCGGTAACCTAAGCGTGTGCTTTCGAAACCCGTAATATCTTTTATTGCTACATCAGGCACATTCACATTTAAGATAGTATCAGCGGGTAATGATGTTTTTTGTAACTGTGCAACTAATTTTTGCGCAACCCAGCCTGCTGTTTCATAATGTGTAGCATCACTGCCTACCAGTGAGATAGCAATCGCAGGCAAACCTAGAAAACGACCTTCCATCGCTGCCGCCACCGTGCCTGAATATAAGACATCATCACCTAAATTGGCACCCTCATTAATGCCTGACACCACCATATCAGGCTCATCATCCAATAAACCGGTAATGGCTAAATGAACACAATCTGTTGGTGTGCCTTCAACACGGTATACACCATTGTCTAATTTGTTTAGCCGCAAAGGATTATCTAATGTCAGTGAGTTGCTGGCACCACTGCGGTTTCTGTCAGGTGCAACAACCGTTATTTCACCTAAATGTGACAATGCCTCCGCCAAGGTTTTTATGCCTTCTGCCATATAGCCATCATCATTACTGATTAAAATTTTCATTTTTCTGTACGACTTCTTATCATTGCATT
>CAYTAM010000236.1:0-2764 GCA_964435685.1 uncultured Methylophaga sp.
CTCTGAACCATCTATTTCCAAGTTGTTTGGGTATAGATCCCCGTCAAAAAGCCTATGGAAACGCAGTAACCGAAGGATCAATGACCAAGTTCTTAACAATTATTCAAATATTTTTCTTATCCAGAACACCGTGCTACCCTCAGCAATACTGTGAAATTATGGGGGGACGTATTCCCCTCTCCGCAACACACTCTACAATGCCTAACTCTTTGCGGTTTTGCAAAGTCGGTGAAACCACTGCAAAAGAAATTAACTGGATAATTACACCATGACAAAACTCGATCCTAAGCAATTTATTCAAGCACAACGGTATGGTGTGCTATCTACCCACTCATACTCTGAAACCGGTTATCCTTTTGGTTCAATTACCCCTTATATCATCAGTGATAACGGTGATATTGCTATTTTTATAAGCCATCTAGCAGAACATACACATAATATTATCGCTAACGCTAAAGTATCCCTCACTATTTTTGATCCTGCTGATGCTAATGATCCCAGCGCCGGTGCTCGCATCACATGCTTGGCTATAGCAAAGCGTGTTGAAGATGAACGTCAGCTACGCGCGGATTATTTAGAGCAATTTCCTAACTCTGTAACAACTTTAGCGTTACCTGGTTTTAACTTTTACGTATTAAAACTAATAAAAATTAGGTTAGTAGCTGGTTTTGGTCAAGTCAAATGGTTAGATCCTGCCTCACTAGATCTCTGATCTTTTTGCTATGCCATCGACTATTAGTCGTTTATACTAAAACACCTTGGATAAAACTAATAAATCGGGGGAATCACCAGCGTGACGCTTACAAAAAAAATCTTCGCCTCATTTATTGTGGTCATGGCACTGGTCAGCACATCATCCAATGCGGATTGGAGATCGCTGCTTAAAGATATTACCGAAACAGGAGCTGAGCTATTATCACACGGTGATGAAAGTTCCTCTTTAGATTACAACACCATTATTGCTGGTTTAAAAGAAGCACTCAGCATTGGTAGTAAGCGCGCCGTTGATAGCATCAGCAAGCCTGATGGCTATCTATCTAATGAGCTAATTCGAATCGCTATGCCCCCTAAACTGAAACAAGCAAGTGATTTAATGCGTAAGTTTGGCTTAAGTTATTATGCCGATAGATTTGAGCAAAGCATCAACCGTGCGGCAGAAAATGCCGCACCACAAGCTACTGCACTTATCATTAATGCCATTAAAGAAATGAGCATTGAAGACGCTAACAAGATCCTAAAAGGCTCAGATGATGCGGCGACACACTATTTCCGTGAAAAAACCACCATGCAATTAACCGAACTATTTCGTCCCGCCATTAATGATTCATTAAATCAAGTTGGCACCACCAAATATTATAATGATTTAACAGGGAAAATTGCGGCTATTCCCCTAGTCGGTGAAAATATTGATCTTAACCTAACAGATTATGTAACCGAACAAGCCCTAAAGGGTTTATTTACTATGATCGCCCAAGAAGAAAAGAAAATTCGCGAAAACCCAGCAGCAAGAACCACAGAATTATTGCAACAAGTTTTTGGAAAATAAAATAGCCATTATTATTGAATTTAATAATAACTAGCCAAGAGGACATATTATGACATCAGCAGTAGCCCATAAAATTAACCTTTGTAGCCAAGGTATCGCACTTAAGGCATTATTTACCGGTTATTTAGTCGTTGTTGCCATTGGTTATATGATGGCTATGGTGCAAATTCAATTCACTCACGGAATGGCTGATGGTAAACTAGGTTTATCTATTGATGACATCGTGTTTAGTTATTATGGCAAACGTTCTGGCTCTCTTCTCGAAGCCAAACTCAATGGTTCGATGCAAGCTATGGCATCAGAAGAAAATCGATTAAAGATCATCAACTGGGTACACAAAGGTGCGGATGAACAAGTATTCTACGACACCGGTATTCGTAAAATATTTGATACTAGTTGTATTGCTTGTCATACCGCCGAATCAGCCATGGCTATTCCTGATTTTACCAAGTTTGAGGATATAGCTAAAACAGCTGAAACTGATGACGGTGCCAGCTGGGCATCGCTAGCTCGTGTCTCACATGTCCACCTGTTTGGGATCTCATTTGTCTTTATGTTTGTCGGTCTTATTTTCAGCTTGGCATCCGGCGTTCCCAGACGGCTCAAAGCAACGGTGATCGTAATGCCATACGTATTCTTAATCGTAGATATTGCTGCCTGGTGGTTAACCAAACTTAATCCCATCTTTTCATGGCTAGTCATTCTTGGTGGCGGCATGATGGCACTGTCTTTCCTCTTTATGTGGACTGTATCAATGTATGAAATGTGGATCATGCCGCATTTGCATAGTGATGATCGTGATGCGCTTTTGGATGAATAGACACTGATTACCCCCCAATAAAGGATAGATCTTAATACAATAAGTTCTAAGGAAGATCGAACGGTTACAAGACATTTTTTATGGCAATCAGTGCAACAATCAATAAAATTTTACTAAATATTGCTGATATGGATCGGCATTATTATCAAAGCCATGATTTAACCATAGCGCAACATCCATCAGAAAATAATTTTCGTTTCATGGTTCGTGTGATTGCGTTTATTTTAAATGCCAGTGAACAACTGAGTTTTACTAAAGGCATCAATAGTGATGATGAAGCTGAGCTTTGGCAAAAATCATTGACCGATGAAATTGAACTCTGGATTGATTTTGGCCAATTAGATGAAAAACGCATCCGCAAAGCCTGTGGCCGTGCCAAACAAGTGATTATCTATACC
>CAYTAM010000237.1:0-2764 GCA_964435685.1 uncultured Methylophaga sp.
ATGGCTAATCAGGATAACTTATGAGAGCAAAAATGTTAGTAATGCGTTTGCCCTGTGCAATATGTAATTGACGCATACAAATATTTGCTATCATTGCTGAAAAGAGGTAAAATTCTCGGTCTTTTGTTGGTTGGGTATATACATTATTTCTTAAGTGGCATAATCATTACCAAATTGGAATGAATGCTACTAAGCGAAAACGAGGATTTAAAGATGGCTCACAAGAAAGCGGGTGGTAGTACTAGAAACGGACGTGATTCGGAGTCGAAACGCCTAGGTGTAAAACGTTATGGTGGTGAAGCTGTATTAGGCGGCAACATTCTTATACGTCAACGCGGCACACGCGTTCACGCTGGTGTTAACGTTGGCACAGGTAAAGACCACACATTATTTGCAAAAGCAGATGGCAAAGTTTTATTCGAAACTAAAGGCCCTAAAAACCGCACTTTTATAAGTGTTGTTGCTGACTAAATATTAAGCCAGCCTAGTTTGGGCTGCTTATCTAAAAAGCCCTGCACTAGCGGGGCTTTTTTGTTTCTGAGTAAAGAAAATGAAATTTGTAGACGAAGCGCGAATTATAGTAAATGCAGGTGGTGGTGGCAATGGATGCCTGAGTTTTCGTCGCGAAAAATATATTCCATTTGGCGGCCCTGATGGCGGTGATGGTGGTGATGGTGGTGATCTTTATTTAATCGCAGATAAACAGGTCAATACCTTAATTGACTTTCGATATAACCGAAACTATAAAGCCGAACGAGGTGAAAATGGTAAAGGTAAAATGTGCAGTGGTGCGCGCGGAGAAGACTTGATTGTTAAAGTGCCGGTTGGTACTGAGGCATGGGATGACGATACGGATGAATTGATTGGTGATCTCACCAGCGAAGGCGATAAATTGCTGGTAGCCAAAGGTGGCTGGCATGGTTTGGGTAATGTCCGTTATAAATCAAGTACCAACCGCGCACCACGACAAACATCAAATGGTACGCTAGGTGAAGAACGCCATTTGCGCCTAGAAATGAAATTATTGGCAGATATTGGCTTGTTAGGTTTGCCAAATGCTGGTAAATCGACCTTTATTCGGCAAGTGTCAGCAGCACAACCCAAAGTAGCCGATTATCCTTTTACCACCTTGTATCCGAATTTGGGTGTGGTGACGATGAAAGATGTCCGTAGTTTTGTGATTGCCGATGTGCCTGGTTTGGTAGAAGGTGCAGCAGATGGTGCAGGCCTTGGGATCCAGTTTCTTCGACATTTAACACGCACACGATTGCTGTTACATATGGTTGATATGGTACCTGCGGATGTGAAACAAGATCCCGTTGAAAGTGTGCAAATTATTAATAAAGAGCTTGAGCAGTATAGTGATGCACTCGGTAGCCAAGATCAGTGGCTCGTGTTGAATAAAATGGACTTAGTACCTGAAGATATACGTGAAGAATTGTGCCAAGAGGTACTTGATCGATTGAATTGGCAAGGTAAAGTATTTAGAGTAAGCGGACAATCTGGTGAAGGTTGCGACCAACTTTGTGAACAAATCATGGATTATCTCGATGATTTAAATGAAGCAGAAGAGCTAGCAAAAAAAGCAGAACAAGAAGAGGATTAAACCGTGGAAAATCCACACCAACAGCTTGTTAATACCAAACGTTGGGTCATAAAAATTGGCAGCGCGTTACTTACGCGTGTGGGTGAAGGTTTAGATTACGATCGTATTCGTTGGTTAACAGGCGAAATTGCCTTATTGCGAGAACAAGGTAAAGAAATCGTTCTGGTGACATCAGGTTCTGTTGCTGCTGGTATGCAAGAGCTAGGTTGGAGTGAGCGTCCTAACGCACTTCATCAATTACAGGCGGCCGCCAGTGTTGGTCAAATGGGTCTAGTTCAAGCCTACTCTTCCGAGTGCAAAAAACATGGCATTCACACCGCGCAAATATTATTAACCCATTCTGATCTATCAGATCGTGAGCGCTACCTTAATGCGCGCAGCGCCTTGCATAGTTTATTAGAACTTGGCGTGCTACCGGTCGTTAATGAAAATGACACTATTGCCACCGAAGAAATCCGCTTTGGCGATAATGATACCTTGGCGGCAATGACGGCTAATTTAGTAGAAGCCGATGTGTTAGTTATTTTGACTGATCAAGATGGTTTATTTGATGCTGATCCACGGAAAAACCCTGATGCGCGTATGATTGCAGCATCGGCGGCAAGCAACCCTGCATTGGATGCAATGGCAGGCGAAGGTGTGGGCTCATTAGGTCGTGGTGGCATGGCAACAAAACTATCAGCAGCGCGTCGCGCCGCACGATCAGGTGCCGTAACAGTGATTTTGTCAGGCAAAGAGCCTGAAAACTTACGACATTTAGCGGCAGGGATCGGGATTGGAACCTTATTATGGCCTGATAATGAACCTATGACAGCACGTCAGCAGTGGCTATTGGGGCACAATCCTAAAGGAAAAGTCATCTTGGACACAGGTGCAGTAAGTGTGATCCGCCAACAAGGGCGTAGTATTTTACCTGTAGGAGTTACAAATGTTGAAGGTGAGTTTACCCGTGGTGAACTGGTGCTGTGTGTGGATGGATCTGGCAATGAAGTCGCACGTGGCTTAGTAAATTATAATGCTGATGAAGCACGACGGATCATGGGGCATGCCAGTAGTGAGATTGAATCGTTATTAGGCTATGAAGATGAACCAGAACTAATTCATAGGGATAATTTGGTCGTTTTATAAATCTAAGCGATTATAATTAGCTGGAGAGAG
>CAYTAM010000238.1:0-2760 GCA_964435685.1 uncultured Methylophaga sp.
TTCATCCTTCATCCGTAAAATAGCCTCACGACGAGCCCTATCTAATAATGTCTCATAAGCACGCATTCGACCACCAAATAGATTACGCAGCCCAGAAACAAACATTTTAAAATAATCATTGGCAATGACCACATTGCCTGACACTAGCATTTGATCATAATCACCATCTTGTGGTGGCATTCTGCTGGCTATAGCAGGCAAGCTATTCATGATCTTTTCACGAGCGATGATATTTTTATAATGCTTTTTCTCTGCGCGCTGACCAAAAAAGTAACCGAGCGAGATTAAAATAAGCGTGATGATTAATTCAAACATGGCATAGCTCCCTTATTAATCGATCCCATCAAGAATAACAGCCGTGCCATAAACATAAATCTCAGCCGCCCCAGCAGTGATGCTAGAGGTTGAAAAACGTACATTTAAAATGGCATTAGCGCCCACCGCTTTAGCTTGTTCAATCATCCGTTCAGTCGCTTCTTCACGTGATTCAGTGAGTAATTCGGTATAGGCCGTTAACTCGCCACCAAATAAATTTTTCAGCCCAGCCATAATATCGCGGCCAGCATGCTTGGCTCGCACTGAGCTGCCTTGCACTAAACCTAAATGTTTAGTGACGTTTTTACCGGTCATAAATTCGAGATTTGATATAAACATTGTGGTCTCCTTTTAGAGTTTGTGGTCATATTACATTATTACTGGTTAATCGTGATCCTTTATTGTGTGTTGCTCAACAGTAACCAAACGCCTACAAAAACACCATTATTAATAATAGAAAAGAAACCGCCCGATTAAAATGTAGTCAATGTTTGTACTAATTTTTATTGGGAAAGATTAACGAAGCCAAAGATTTGAAAGATCAGCCAATAAACAAAAGCCAGTTAGCAATCTTTGCCAATAAAAAGTCAGATAATGACTCCTTCAAAGGAACAGGATCGATATGTGTTTTTATGACACTTACTATTCCTACGTAAAACTCTTCTAAAGCAGATCGCATAGGAAGAATGGATAGTGGTAATGCAACCAAAATAGCTTTTACGTAATCTTTGGATAAAACGTGTAAATATTTTGCATTAGACTGACTTCTAATAATTAGATCTTCCCTAAGGATTTATAAGCCCATTTCCATAAATACGATCAACTCCAGGCGGACCTAGATCTATTGCAGTATTGATATACTGTTTTAAAATTTTGTCTATAGGACATG
Organism: uncultured Methylophaga sp.; assembly: GCA_964435685.1. Taxonomy (GTDB): domain Bacteria; phylum Pseudomonadota; class Gammaproteobacteria; order Nitrosococcales; family Methylophagaceae. Next base: position 1,205 of record CAYTAM010000238.1, read on the forward strand.
GTGTTTGGTATTCTCCACAAGCGAGTGCCAACGCTGCCGAAACAAAGGGTACAGCAATAGATGTTCCGCTAGAAGATATAAACTGTTGCTCCGGACCAGCATGCAGGACATTAACGCCGGGCGCCGAAAAATCAATATGATATCCTCGGTTTGCAAGCCGATATACCGTTTTTTTCTTTGAAACGGCGGTGACGGCTACAACTTCTGCATAAGCTGAGGGAAACAAAGCTTGTGAATTTGGGCCCGCATTTCCAACAGCTGACACGACTATAGTACCTTGCGATCGAGCACTTTTTATTGCTTGGTTTAACAGTTCGTTTGCAGGCCCCGTTAAACTCATATTTACTACAGGAACATTGTTCTCTACTAGCCAATTAAGGGCGCTAACTAAGCTGACAGTTGTGGCTTTCCTTTGGTGGTGAAGATCTTCATAAAACACTGAGGCTAGGTAAATATTGGCTTTTGGTAATAGACCCATATATTCATCTGATGAGCCCGCTAAAATTGAGACAATAGTAGCGCCATGCTCCTTGGGCTGGTATTGTCCTTTGGCTGAAAAGTTTTTTATTTTTAAGCTTATGTTTTTTATCACTATATGTGAAGAATCAAGATTAGTATCAATAACACCTATGCTTGGTGTAGCGGAGGCAGAATGAGCAGGCATCGATTGTAAATTATGGGGTAAATCACCCGTGGATACATTAGAAGAAGAGCTTGCTTCGGAATAAAATATGTGATTATAGGACAGTTTATTTTTTAGTGTAAATGGCTGCGTTTTATTGTTTTTTAGGGTAGGTGCGACTACTTGTGCAACGACCATATTTAAGCCATTAAATGTCTCAATGTTTTTGATGGAAAAACCTGCGGCTAATAGTGAGGGGATGTCATTTTCTGTAATGGAAACTAACAATTCACCCTTAACAATTTCATTGCCGAGTGTATCTTGTGATAGTTCAAAGTTATTATTTTCTAATGCTTCACCGTAGCCAATTAATTCAGTTACATTATCAGCATTGAAGCCGTTATTAAAGCTTTCTGTATCATCGTCATCAGAACCTTCTAAATCATCGTCGTTATCGAAGTCATCATCAGATCTAGCTAAATCGTCGTCATCAATATCATCATCGATAGCATTCTCAATTTGCTCTTCAGTCTGTCCATCGTCGCTATTCTCTTCGATAAGATCATCAATGCTACTTGTTATGGAGTCTTCAATTTGATTTTCGATATTGCTATTATCTTCAATGGCGCTTTCAATACTAGCTTCTACTGCCTCTTCAATCTGCTCTTCGATATCGTCATAGCCATCATTATCCTCAATGGCACTTTCAATAACCGCTTCTATCATCGCCTCAATCTGCTCTTCAGCTATTTCTGCAAAGTCATCATCGTCATCATCAGCCTGAGAATATAATGGCCATACTAATATAACAAAGAATAGAAGCATTACAGAGTGTTTTCTTGCTTTTTCAGGGCCTGTGATTGGTGATGATTTTTTTAAGAAATACATAGTGGTAATTTGTTCAATAGTTTAAAGTTAAAGGAGACATTTTACT
>CAYTAM010000239.1:0-1441 GCA_964435685.1 uncultured Methylophaga sp.
TAATCTTTTATAAAAGTCTTATGGCGTTTAAGCCTCATCTTAGTTCATCAACTGAAAACTCATCAATATTAATGCCTTTCCTTGCTTGTTTAATCGCTTCAACAGTCTCTTTATTAGGTATCTTAACCTCAAAAGGTAAACCTTGAGTTTGTACTACCATACTAGTAAATACATTGACGGCCTCAGTAAAATTCATTCCTAATGAGTTAAGAATAACTTTGGCCTCATTCAATGATTTTTCATCTATACGAAGGCTTGTTTGCACTTTAGACATATATTTCTCCTTGAATAAAGCGTCAATTATACACCATAAGGTGTATAAAATGAATTAATTCAATTGATCCGCTGGCTCACCCCTAGGATCTTCATCTGTATCTGTATCAGAATCTGTTGATGTAGAAGGCGAGGATGGCGGTGTCGCTGAACTTTCTGTCCAATCTCTTGGCGCACCCGGCTCGCGTCCTTCCATAATGGCATCAATTTGATCGCTATCAATGGTTTCATATTTCATTAATAGATCTGTCATGATATGTAATTTATCAACATTATCTTCTAATATTTTCTCTGCACGCTGATAATTACGATTCACTAACTTACGCACATCTTCATCAATCTGTTTTGCGGTTAAATCAGATACGGTTTTGTGTTGTGTGATACTACGACCGAGGAACACTTCACCTTCCTCTTCGCCATATGACATCGGTCCCATATTGTCAGACAAGCCCCATTTGGTCACCATATTGTGCGCTATTTCTGTAGCACGTTGAATATCGTTTGATGCACCGGTCGTCACACCTTCTTCTCCCAAAATCATCTCTTCAGCAATACGCCCACCATATAAAGTAGACATTTGACTTTCTAATTGCCGTTTACTATTACTGTACTTGTCTTCTTCTGGTAAAAACATAGTAATACCCAAAGCACGACCACGCGGAATAATACTCACTTTATAAACAGGATCATGATCCGGCACAATTCGACCCACAATGGCATGACCAGACTCGTGATAAGCGGTATTTCTCTTTTCTTTTTCGTTCATTACCATTGATTTACGTTCCGCGCCCATCATGATTTTATCTTTGGCTTTTTCCATGTCTTCCATTTCAACCAGACGCTTGTCACCTTTAGCTGCAAATAAAGCGGCTTCATTCACTAAATTAGCTAAATCAGCACCTGAAAAACCCGGTGTGCCTCGCGCTATAACATTTGCTTTCACATCATCAGCCGCAGGCACTTTGCCTAAGTGCACGTTCAAAATTTGTTCACGGCCACGGATATCAGGTAGTGGTACTACTACTTGACGGTCAAAACGACCAGGACGTAATAAGGCAGGATCTAATACATCAGGGCGGTTAGTTGCCGCAATCACAATCACGCCTTCATTACCTTCAAAACCATCCATCTCAACCAATAATTGGTTTAATGTTTGTTCACGTTCATC
>CAYTAM010000239.1:1541-2754 GCA_964435685.1 uncultured Methylophaga sp.
CCTCGGGGGATCTTGCCACCTAATTTCTGGAATTTGGCAGGCTCACGTAAAAACTCAACCAGTTCAGCCACTTCTTCTTTCGCTTCTTCTACACCAGCGACATCTTTAAAGGTGACTTTAACTTGGTCTTCGCTGAGCATTTTTGCTTTGCTTTTACCGAATGACATCGGGTTTTTACCGCCACCACCTTGCATTTGGCGCATAAAGAACACCCAAACACCTACCAGTAATAACATGGGGAACCATGAGATAAAGATCTGCATTAATAAGTTGGTTTTTTCTGCAGGTTCCGCTTTAACAATTACATTGTTGTTAATTAAATCACCCATTAAGCCTGGATCATAATCTGGGCTATATGTGGTAAATTCTGTGCCATCCGCTAATGTGCCCGTGATAGTGCGACCTTGAATAAGTACTTCGGCCACACTACCGCCTTTTACACTATTAATGAACGTCGAATAATCGAGTTCATTATCGTCAACCGGCTGTGGTCCAAATGCGCTAAATATCTGCATTAGCACAATAGCAACAATCACCCATAGAACGATGTTTTTCATCATGTCATTCAACGTGCATTACCTCTGTAACATTGTTAATTATTTTAGGCCTCGACCTAATAAATAGACTTCACGACTTCGTGGCCGTGAAGCATTTGGCTTGCGGGTGACCACTTTTTGGAAGCTTGCTCGCATTGCCTTCATATATTGTTCAAAGCCTTCTCCTTGAAACACTTTGACCAGAAAACACCCTCGTTTACTTAAATTTGCCAAAGCAAAATCCAGTGCCAATTCAACCAAATAGATACTACTGGGCTGATCAATTGAACTTACCCCTGTTATATTGGGGGCTATATCAGATAATACAAGGTCTATTTGTTGACCATTTAATACCTCGTTGAGTTCATCTAATACTGAATCTTCTCTAAAATCACCTTTAATAAAGTGTACACCTGTTAGTGGCGTCATGGGTAAAATATCCAACGCAATAACGGTTCCTTTATCACCCACTTTGCGTAATGTATAGTCAGACCAGCCTCCTGGTGCCGAACCTAAATCAACTACGGTCATGCTTGGGCGCATCAATTTGTCTTTATGATCTATCTCTTCTAGTTTGAATGTTGACCGAGAACGATAGCCTGCTTTTTGAGCTAATTTGACATAATGATCATCAAAATGTTCTCGCATCCAATCGTTGCTTGATTTACTTCTTGCCA
>CAYTAM010000240.1:0-2742 GCA_964435685.1 uncultured Methylophaga sp.
ATCCATAAGTGATGAAGCTTGCTGTTTGTCTATATAAATTTTTTCCTTTCGGTGGTTTGGCACGTGATTTCCTGAGGATCATGACGATTTGCCGTGATCGTGGTTATGAAATTGATGTGTATGTAATGGAGTGGCAGGGTGAAATTCCTGACGGTTTTAATGTTCATATTATGCCATTACGAGGTTGGACAAACCACAGCAAAGTAGCTTCATATATTGAACAGATCGCACCACGACTTCACACAGGTCAATATGACTTGGTTATAGGCTTTAATAAAACACCTGGGTTAGATTTATATTATGCAGCCGATCCTTGTTATATCGATCGTGTTCAAAACCAGAAGAATTATTTTATACAACGTTTTAGCAGGCGGTTACAGTTTTATACCCAGTGTGAGCATACGGTATTCTCTAACGATAGTAATACTATTACATTGATGATTTCTGATGTGCAGCGTGATTTATTTAAGCAGTATTATGCAACGCCAGATGAACGTTTGATTATGTTGTCTCCTGGGATCGATGAAAATAGAAAACGCCCTATTAATTGGCTTGATATTAGGAAGAAACACCGAAATGAGCTTGATGTAAAAGAGGATGAATTTGTTCTGCTTATGGTAGGGACGGGGTTCAAGACTAAAGGTGTTGACCGCGCCATTCGAGGTCTAGCATCATTACCTGATGTGATTCTGCAGAAAACCAAGCTATTTATTGTGGGTGATGGAAATACTGAACCATATCAGAAAATTGCTTGTCAAGGATCTGTACAAGACCGAGTGATCTTTTTGGGTGGGCGTACTGATGTACCACGGTTCTTACTCGCTGCCGATTTGTTGTTACATCCTGCTAGAAAAGATAATACTGGCACGGTGATTTTAGAGGCAATAGTTGCAGGGCTGCCAGCACTTGTGACCGATGTATGTGGCTATGCCAAGCATGTGATTAAGGCAGATGCAGGTTTAGTTATTTCCTCACCTTTTAACCAACGAGATTTTGGTTTGCAATTAACAAAAATATTGCAGACTGGTATGAAAAATTGGTCTGACAATGGGATAGAATATTCTGAAAATGAAGACTTATATAGCATGCCCGAAAAAGTAGCCGATATTATTGAAAATATGGTCAATTTAAAGTGCAATAAAAGTAGCGATTAAAACAAAAATCCTTATTATTTAGTCACTAAAATATCTTCCATCACTAAATATTCTAGATCAGAGCCATAAAACATATTTAATGCGTCTGTTGGGCTGCAGACCATTGGCTCACCGCGGCGGTTTAATGAGGTATTAAGTACTACCGCATTGCCATTTAGCTTCTCCATTTCCTCTAATAGCGAATAATATCTTGGGTTGGTCGCTTTGGTGACGATCTGTGCTCTAGCAGTGCCATCTTCATGAACAACTTCGGGAATACGCGCTTTCCAGCTTTCACCTACATCAAATGTAAATGTCATATACGGGCTAGGGTGTTCCGTTTGCAATATTTCAGGGGCAACCGTATCCAACATGCTTGGGCAAAATGGACGCCAGCGTTCACGGTATTTGATTTGAGCATTGATCCTATCGGCGACACCGGAATGATTCGGACTTCCGATAATACTGCGGTTACCCAATGCACGAGGACCAAACTCCATACGACCTTGAAACCATGAAACTGGATTGCCTGCGTGAATAATTTCTGCTGTTTGTTGTGTAGTATTTTCTAGTATTTTCCATGTTACTTCTTCAGGATAAGCTTTACAGGCATCAATACATTGTTGAGTTGTATATGAAGGGCCGAGGTATACATGCTCCATTTTCTCAACAGGTACCCCCAGCATTTCAGAAACGTAGCTGGCGGCGCCAATAGCAGTGCCAGCGTCACTTGCTGCAGGTTGCACAAACAATTCTTTTACATCAGGCATAGCAATAATGCGTTGGTTTAATTTAACATTGAGTGCAACACCACCAGCAAAACACACTTTGCCGGTTTCTTTAATGATGTCACCCAAGTAATAGTTGATTAGATGTAAGGCTGTTTTTTCTAATAGAGCCTGTATGCTGGCAGCATAATCAATATAAGGATCGTCAATTTCATCGCCATCGCGCATTGGACCTAACCACTCGATGAGTTTAGGGCTGAAAAAATAACCCTTGCCATCTTTTTTGTAGCGACGCAAACCAACCGTGTTGACCAGTTTAGTATTTATTTTGAATTCACCATTATGGCATTCTATTAAGCGAGAAAAGTCAAAGCGATTGGGATCGCCATAAGGCGCCATGCCCATTACTTTAAATTCGCCATCAAGCATTTCAAAGCCAAGCAATTCAGTTAATGCGCCATACATGCCACCAAGAGAGTCGGGATCATAAAATTCTTTAATTTTATGAATTTTGCCGTTTTCACCATAACCGAAGAATGTAGTGGCATATTCACCTTTGCCATCAAAGCCAATAATGGCAGTTTTTTCTTTAAAGCCACTAAGGTGATAGGCGCTACTGGCATGCGCAAAATGATGTTCAACGGCTTGGAATTTAACGCGCTTTGAGTCAATGCCTAAATTATCAAGCAGTTTCATTACATTACGATGATTACGCCAATATCTGCGGTTACCATTAAATAATGCGGTCAATGCCCGATCGGGGGCATACCAATGGCGTTTGGCATAATGCCAACGTGCAGGCGATTTAAGCCCTATTTTTGCATATGGAAAGGCGACGATATCAATTTGATCGGGTGTTATGCCTGCTTGTTCTATACAAA
>CAYTAM010000241.1:0-2739 GCA_964435685.1 uncultured Methylophaga sp.
GGGTATAAGGCTAGAGTTTAACTTTGGATTTGATTAACAACCAGATAAAAAAGGGACCGCCTAACAATGTGGTGATGACACCGACGGGTATTTCAGCAGGGGCGATAATAAGTCTGGCAATAGTGTCGCAGAGGATCAGGAAGCCGCCACCGAATAGTAGTGTAGCAGGGATCAGCCAGCGGTGATCATTGCCGATTAATAGACGACAGATATGAGGCACCATCATGCCAACAAAGCCGATAGGACCGCACAAGGCAACAATGGCGCCGACACACAGTGAGGTGACTAGAAACAGTGCTAATCGCACGCCGTGTACATTCACGCCACGGCTAAGGGCGAGATCGTCTCCTGCCATTAAGAGATTCAATTCACGACTTAGCCATAAAACGACGGCAATGCAAATGATAACAAAAGGTAATAATTGCAAAATATCGTGATAACCAACAATGCTTAAACTGCCCATTAACCAGCGTAAAATGCGAAATGAATCGGTGATATTGCTTAAATATTGAATAAATAAAATTAAGCTAGAAAAGAAAAAGCTAATGGCTACGCCGGTGAGTAATAAAGTTTCAGTTGAAAAATTGCTGCGAAATCGACTTAGATAATAGACAAAACTAATGGATATTAGCGCACCTATAAAGGCTGCTAATGTTGTGCCATCCACACCTAAAAAAGTGAAGCTTAATCCGAAAAAAACAGTCAGTGCGGCACCCAGTGATGCACCACTTGCTACACCCAGTGTGAAGGGTGTGGCTAAGGGGTTACGAAACATGGCCTGAAAGACCATACCGCAAAGCGATAAACCGGCACCGGCAATAAAGGCAAACATTATTCTGGGCAGCCTGATTTCTGCCAGGATCTGCTTTTGTATGTCAGCGTTAACCGTGTGTGCCACACCTAAAAAAGGGCTTACTAGTACAATAGCGAGCGTCACTAGTGCAATAAAGAATAATGTGGTGTTCTTCGATTTCATTGTATTTCACTTGCTAGCGCAATGGTTACTCCCGTTTGGGGGTGCTGAGTAAATACAAATTGTTGATCGTAGAGCTGGTGCACATGGTCAGATTTCAAGAAGTCAGCGGATGCACCTAGCCACATCTTGTTACCATTTTTTAAGGCTAGAATAGTAGCACTATGTTGAACAGCATGATTTAAGTCGTGGCTAACCTCAATAATACTTATGCCGTGTTGTTGATTCAGCTGGCGAATAAGTTGATGCATTTCTGCTTGGTAGTGTGGATCAAGAAAGCTGGTGGGTTCATCAAGTAATAATAAAGAGGCTTGCTGGCATAGCGCAGCCGCGATCATAATACGTTGACGTTCACCGCCACTCAGTGTGTGTATTTGGCGGTGCAGAAAAGAGCCTGTGTGAGTCATTGCTATTGCTTGCTCAAAGGCACTTTGATCGTCACTAGCCCAGTCTGACAGTGCAGTATGGTAGGCATAACGACTCATTTTAATGAAATTTTCTACGGTGAAATTTAATTGTTGGTTATGCGCTTGAGGCACATAACTAATTTGCTGCGCGCGTTGTTTTTGGCTAAGTTGTATTGTTGTTTGTTGGTTAATGGCAATGTCGCCGCCGCTAGGTTTAATGATGCCTACTAGTGCTTTTAATAAGGTGCTTTTTCCGGCACCATTAGCACCCAGTACACAGAGGTAGTCGCCTTGCTGCATTTGAAAGCTGAGCTTGGATAGTAATGTAGTGTCAGCAATTTTTATGGTGAGGTTGTTTACTGCTAGCAGTGTCGTCATGGTGTGATGTTATCCCACTGTAAATCAGGGTGGATGATCCTAGCGAATTGTTCAAGTAACAATACAATACGCGGCCCAGGAATAGTGGCATAGCTTTCTTCTATGATATAGATACGGTTATTTTTCACGGCATTAATATGTTTAAGTGACTGCCAACGTTGTCGTATCTGCTGTAAGTCGGCATTATGATCACCCGCTTCAGGGTAAATATCAATAATAATATCAGGGTTGAGCTGAATAATGCCCTCAACAGAGAGAGAAGGTACATTTAAGCGGGGATCTGTGTAGGCATTGATGCCACCTGCTAGATTGATAAGATCATTATAAAAATCATTTTGACCGGCAATATAAACAGTATTTATTTGTTCGTTACTGCTGCTATTTCCGAGCGAGATCATAACTTTAGGGTGGGTTACTTGGTGGGTTTGGTTTGTTATAATCGCAAGTGTGCTTTCTAGTGAATCCAGCAGTATTTTGGCTTGTGCTTGATGAGAAGTGCGTTGCCCAATTGCAGTAATAGTGTGTTTGATATCAGCCAGTGTTGTACTGCGTACGGCAAGAGTAGGGATGTTTAGGTGATGCAGTTGCTCAATAGTTCGCTGTGAATTGGCGGGTAAAATAACCAGATCGGCTTGTTGGGCAACAATAATTTCCAAATTGGGGTTTAACAATCCACCAATTTTGGGAAGTTGGCTTGCTTCATAGGGAAAGTCACAGTAATCTGTCACCGCGACTACCTTATCGCCTAAACCTAATGCAAATAAGGTTTCAGTGATGCTAGGCGCAAGAGAAATAATACGCTGCGCAGTATTTTCTTGAGTGGTAGGTTCTGTCGATGTTGATTTTACAGCGACTAATGCCACTGCAAAAATGAATATAAATAAAAGAAGTGGCCAGAAACGGCGCATTAGTTATCCTTAAATGTCTAAAAGGTTTATTATAATGGCATATACCCAAACAACTTGGAAATAGATGATTCAG
>CAYTAM010000242.1:0-2718 GCA_964435685.1 uncultured Methylophaga sp.
ATATACTAGTGATAATAACCGCTATTAGCAAGTAGATTAATAGATTAGTCCAGAGGAAAACAGCTAAAAATGAACCGATCACCACAAGGTGTTAGTTAGATAGCCTAGATATATCAACCTTCAATTCTTTGGGCAAAGAAAATCGCACAGTTTCTAGCTGTCCTTGATCTTCATTAGTCTCAGTCACTCCCAACGTCTTCAAGTGATCAATAACTTGTTGAACTAAAATCTCAGGTGCTGATGCTCCCGCCGTTACGCCTATTGTTTGTTTATTAAGTAACCATTTTGAATCAATATCTTGCGCATCATCAATCAAGTATGAAATCGTACCTAATTTATTAGATAATTCTCGTAAACGATTGGAATTAGAACTATTTTTAGATCCTACCACCAGTAAAATATCACATTCCGTCGCCAGTTTCTTTACTGCATCTTGGCGATTCTGGGTCGCATAGCAAATATCATTTTTTCGTGGGCCATCAATCAATGGAAAGTGTTTTCGCAAGGCATCAATTACAATGGAAGCATCATCCATCGATAAGGTCGTTTGGGTAACAAACGCTAAGTAATCAGGGTTTTTTACCTGTAATTTAGCCACATCTTCTGGTGTTTCTACTAGATAGATGCCGCCTTGTTCAGAAGTATATTGCCCCATAGTACCTTCTACCTCAGGATGCCCCTCATGACCAATCAATACACATTCACGCCCTTGCTTTTCATATCTGGCTACTTCCATATGGACTTTTGTTACCAAAGGGCAGGTAGCATCAAACACTGTTAAGCCACGTAACTTGCCTTCTGCTTGTACTTTTTTAGACACACCGTGTGCACTAAAGATCAAGGTACTATTATCAGGAACATCTGCTAGATCTTCAATAAAAATAGCGCCTTTCTCACGTAAACCCTCTACTACAAAACGATTATGTACGACTTCATGGCGTACATAAATAGGCGCGCCAAATAATTCTAATGCACGTTCAACAATTTCAATGGCGCGATCCACTCCGGCACAAAAGCCGCGTGGGTTAGCAAGGATAAGCTGCATTAAAGTACCGCCTTTGGATAGGAGCCTAATACACGGCACATCGCAGACTCTTGTTCTAAAATTGCTAAAGCATCAGCTACTGATTTATCTTGGCTATGTCCTTCAATATCAATAAAAAATACATAGTCCCACATGCCTTGCCGCGATGGCCGTGATTCAATGCGCGTCATACTGATACCTTGCTCAGCTAGTGGTTGCAATATAGTTTGCAATGCACCTGGTTTATTTTTGGTAGAAACTAACAAGGCAGTTTTATCTGCGCCAGAAGCGCCTACATCTTGCTGACCAATCACAATAAACCTAGTGGTGTTATCTGCTTCATCTTCTATATTTCTCGCCAATACTGACAAGTCATATATTTCGGCGGCACGGTCAGCGGCTATTGCTGCTGACTGTGGTTCATTAACCACTATTTGAGCCGCTTCCGAATTACTATTAACAGCAATAAGTTCACAATTAGCTAAATACTCAGCCAGCCAATGACGGCATTGGGCTAAGGCTTGTGGATGCGCATACACTTTTGAAATATTGGCTAAATCAGTAGCTTTACTCAATAAACAATGATGAATTCTGAGTGACACTTCACCGTTTATTTTGAGTGACGACTCCAAAAAGCGATCAAGTGTATGTGATACCATGCCTTCTGTTGAATTTTCAACGGGTACAACACCATAATTAGCATTACCAGTTTCAACCACATGAAAAACATCCGCTATCGTCGCCATTGCTTGTAGCTCAACAGCACCGCCAAACTGCTTTAGTGCAGCCGCTTGTGTAAATGAACCTTCTGGCCCTAAATAGGCGACTTGCAGTGGTTTTTCAGCCGCCAAGCATGCGGACATAATCTCACGAAATAAACGTGCCATTTCTTTTTCATCTAAGGGACCCTCATTGCGTTCGATCACTTGTCGCAATACCATCGCTTCACGATCAGGTCGATAAAAATCAGTTTGTTCACCATTGGCAATTTTTATTTTGGCTACTTCCTGCGCCATTGCGACACGCTTATTTAACAAAGCTTGAATGTGCAGATCAGTCTCATCAATTTTTTGTCGAATACTCTGCAAGGCTTGTTGTTCATGCATGCTTGTTACCCACCTTAAATCATTTAAGCCAATTTTCTATCGTTAAATTTTCAAGCCGCAAAAACTCACGCTCATTTGCCGTAACAATAATTAACCCTAAAGATACAGCATGGGCAGCAATTAATAAGTCATGCTGACCAATGGGCAATCCTTCCTTTTCAAGCTGTACTCTAGCGTGTGCATAATCATCAAGCAGTGTTGTTTCTAAAGATAATATAGGCAAACTATTCAATACCTGCTCAACATTAAACGATAATTTAGACGATTGCTTTTTCATCGCCCCATAGCGTAATTCACATGCTACTATAATACTAGTACAACAATATTTTTCTAGTTTTGAAATTGCCATTTTTTTAGCAACAATTCCTTGAGGATTTTTGATGAGTTCAGCAACTATATTGGTATCCAGTAAATAACGATAATGGGTCATTAAAAAATATCTTCTGCCTTTACCGGAAGATCAATAGTTGTTGGAATATTTTCATCTAAAGGCGGTAAAGAAGCCAATAACTCTCGTAAGCCTTTCTTTTTGATCGGTTCAATAATGAGTTTATCACCCTCTTTATAGATAATTGCTTTTGAGCCATC
>CAYTAM010000243.1:0-2714 GCA_964435685.1 uncultured Methylophaga sp.
TTCATGCCGAAGACGGTTTAGATGAAATTAGTATTGGTTCAACAACCTCGGTGGCGGAACTAAAAAAGGGTGAAATTACAACGTATACCATTCAACCCGAAGACTTTAAGCTAACGCGAAGCGATATTGCCCAGTTTAGCGTCGATAATGCACAACAAAGCTTACAGATCATTAAAACTGTATTTGCAGGTGAGCTCGGTGCAGCGCGAGATATTGTTGTACTCAATGCGGGTGCGGCTATTTATGCTGCTGATCTTACTGATAGCTTAGCAGAAGGCATTAAGCTCGCCCAAACGCATATAGACAATGGCAATGCGCAGAAAAAACTAGATGCATTAGTCACCGCCAGCAATTCAAAATAAACTATTTTAAAAGAAACAATCATGTCTGATACCCCTGATATCTTAAAAAAAATACTAAAGCGAAAATCTGAAGAAATTGCAGAGCGTAGTGCCAAAATATCACTTTATCAAATAACTGAATTAGCCGAAGCAGCGGATGCACCTCGTGGGTTTGTCACTGCGATTGAAACAAAAATTAATGCCGGACTACCTGCGGTCATTGCTGAAATTAAAAAAGCATCACCCAGTAAGGGACTACTACGAGAAAACTTTATTGCTGCTGATATTGCTAAAGATTATGCAGAGCATGGTGCGGCGTGTTTATCTGTACTGACTGATAAAGATTTCTTTCAAGGTGACGAGGAATATTTAAAGCAAGCGCGGGCGGCGTGTTCAATTCCAGTTATTCGTAAAGACTTTATCATTGATCCCTATCAAGTCTTCGAGGCACGTGCTATTGCCGCCGATTGTATTTTACTTATTGTGTCGGCACTCAGTGATGACCAGCTTAGTGAACTTACCAATATAGCACTCCAACTTGACATGGATGTACTAGTTGAGGTGCATGATGGTGAAGAGCTTGAGCGTGCCTTACTGCTTAACCTGCCACTCATTGGCATTAACAATAGAAATTTGAGCACCTTTGCAACCAGTCTTGACACCACCCTCGACCTTTTGGGACGTATACCGGAAAACCATACCGTAATCACAGAAAGTGGCATTGATACCGCTGAGCATGTAGCATTAATGCGTGAGCACAATGTAAATGGCTTTCTAATTGGTGAAGCGTTTATGCGCGCAGCCAGCCCAGGCATGCAGTTAAGAAAAATATTTTCTTAACTGTTAAATTACACTCGGTTTGCGATGTTCTTCATCATAGATGATCATCGTTTTGCCGCGCGCCCAGACTAAACCACGATCTTGTAGCACACGAAGAACCCGCCCCGACATTTCTCTAGAACAACCGACCATACGACTGATCTCCTGCCGTGTTGCTTTAATTTGAATGCCTTCAGGGTGCACCATCGCTTCAGGTTGCTGCGCGAGTTCACGCATTGCAGATTCCACGCGTCCTGTCACATCGAGGAAGGCAAGATCACTGGCCTTGCGTGTTACCGATAATAGCCGTTTTGCCATATGTTCTGCTAATAGCTCTAATAGTTTAGGATAACATTTTGCCAATTCATTGTTAGCTAAGGCTTTTATTTGTTGATAACTAATCTCTTCTGTCTTACAGTCTGTTCGCGCTTTTATCGTTACCGAACGATCTGTTATATCTGAGAATAAACCTATCTCACCTAAAAAATCACCTTGATTCATATAAGCAATAATCAGCTCATCACCCTCTTCATTTTCCATGCTAATAGCAACCGAGCCTTCACGGATGTAATATAATGTATCAGCCTCATCACCAGGTCGAACAATAATCGATTTTGCCGGATACTGCTTACTGTGACAATGGCGAAAAAAATCAGCCAGATTTTCTTCAATTGCCTTATGTTTCAAATAATCCATAGTGAATCCTTTTATCTTATTAATCATGCCATTTCGGTTATAATTACATAAATATAGCAGAATTGTTCACATTTTTTTAAATTAGGATATGTTACCAATGAAAGCAACAGTGAAATGGGTTGAAGATTTAGTGTTTTTAGGTGAGTCTGGTTCAGGGCATACCGTGGTGATGGATGTGTCTAAAGAGCTTGGTGGTCATGATACTGGTATCAGACCTATGGAGCTGTTACTACTTGGCATGGGCGGTTGTACTTCTTTCGATATAATCCAAATGCTAACTAAAGCACGCCAAGATATTCATGATTGCGTGGTTGAAATAGCAAGTGAGCGTAGTGAGGAAATACCTAAAGTATTTACTAAGATCCACGTTCACTACAAAATAACCGGGAAAAATATAAAAGAAGCACAGGTAAAGCGCGCTATTAATCTTTCAACAGAAAAATATTGTAGTGCAACCATAATGTTAGGTGCAACAGCTGAAATTACCCATGATTATGAGATCATAGATACCGATGGATAATCTTATAGCCCCGCAAACTATAAATGCATATATCTACAAAAGCCGTCGAAAAGACGAACTCTATCTTTATCTAGCCAAAAAAGATGATTTCTCTAAAGTGCCGCAAGCGCTCTATGACTCAATGGGGAAAGAACCTATTTTTGTAATGGAGCTAGTGCTAAGCCCTCAGCAAAAACTAGCGCGTGACAATGTGGAAACTGTAATGAAAAACTTAATAGAACAAGGCTTTCATCTGCAAATCCCGCCACCACTGCTAAATGTAACTAATTTTAAAGCTCCCCCAAACTATGTTAGTTAGCTGTATGGGCAATACCCTGTTTTTATACTTTACTTCCTAG
>CAYTAM010000244.1:0-2703 GCA_964435685.1 uncultured Methylophaga sp.
ATTTTGGGTATATACCCGTGCTCATTCAACTTGCATAATTTATACGTCATTTCTATGATAGAGTCGTCATCCCCGAGATCTTTTTATCGGGGATTCATGGCGGTAACACTAGACTCCCACTTAAGCCTATGCTCAGCTCGACTGGATAGCTGCGGGAATGACGAAAAAATCTAAACCTGCATCGGCTATAGCATAACTAAACACATAACAAGGCTAGTTGATTATTTTACAAAAAATTAACATTTACACGGGTTTCAGTAAGTATGATACCAACAACCTATCACTCAACTTAAGGAATTTAACATGAAGTTTTCACTATTCATTCTTAGTCTGTCTGTCTTCCTTGTTAGTTCAGTTTTTGCCATTGATACAGAACAACTAACAACACTGGATGATCAAACATCTATTGCTGTCACTATTTATAATGAAAATCTTGCTTTGATAAAAGACCAGCGCAAAATCACCTTAGATGAAGGTTTTAATAACCTTGCTTTTCGCGGTGTCAGTGCCAGAATACGACCTGAAACAGCTTTATTGCGTAGTTTAAATCCCGATATTAAATTACGCGTTTTAGAACAAAATTTTGATTTTGATTTGCTTACCCCACAAAAACTACTTGAGAAACATGTTGGCAAACAAATACGCCTTGCCAGAATCAACCCAGCAACGGGAGTGGAAACCATTGAAACAGCCACCGTACTCAGCACCAATAGCGGTGTGGTGCTCAAAATAGGTGATAAAATCATAACTAACCCTAAAGGCGAATACATTTTTGATGATCTGCCTGATAATTTACGCGATCAACCTACCTTGGTTACACAACTGACTAGTTCTTCGAGTAAAACTCAAACCGTAGAGCTAGGTTATCTCACTGGCGGACTTTCTTGGAAGGCTGATTATGTAGCCGAACTCAGCAGTGATGATAGTCATTTAGATTTAACAGGCTGGGTCACGCTGACCAATCAAAGTGGCACCCAATACAATAACGCTAAACTGCAATTAGTTGCCGGTGATGTTAATCAAGTCCGGCCTCAACTTCGCGTTAGAGGCACGTCAGTAGCGATAATGGAAATGAAATCTATGGCGGATGATGGCATGGCTGAAGAAAGTTTATTTGAATACCATCTCTATACATTAGGCCGCACAACCGACTTAAAAGACAAACAAACCAAACAAATTGCCTTACTTTCTGCGACTTCAGTCCCCGTAACAAAACAGTTTTTACTGCAAGGTAATAACTATTACTACAGCAGTAGTCGAGGTCAGGTTGGCCAAAAAATGAAAGTCGGTGTATTTGTTGAATTTAACAATGCTGAAAAATCACAGCTAGGTATGCCGATCCCTAAAGGTATTGTCCGCGTCTATAAAAATGACTCCAAAGGCAATGCCCAATTTGTCGGTGAAGATCATATTAATCACACGCCCAAAAATGAGGATATTCGCTTAAAACTAGGTGACGCTTTTGATATAACCGCCAATATGAAACAAACTAATTTCAAAAAAGTGCCACACACCAGTCACTATAATGTAGCATACGAAAGTAGTTATGAAATTGAATTAAAGAATGCTAAATCAGAAGCTGTTACGGTGACAGTGCGTGAACCTGTTCCGGGTGAATGGAAAATGATTCAAGAAAGCCATCCTCACCAAAAAGTCGCTGCTGGTACGGCACAATGGCAAGTGACTATTCCTGCTGAAAGCAGTGAAAAGTTAATATATAAAGTGCGAGTTCAATATTAATATTGGAAACGAGTCATCCCCGACAGTGCCAAACACCGTGTCATCCCCGAAGGCTTTAAGCGGGGATCTAACCCAGGCTAAAAACAGTGCACATATTATATAGTTTTCGCCGCTGCCCCTATGCCATGCGCGCCCGCATGGCAATAGCGGTGAGTGGTATTCACGTTGAACTACGTGAAGTGGTACTACGTAATAAGCCACAAGCACTGCTTGATATTTCACCCAAAGCAACCGTGCCAGTTTTAGTAACACAAGATCAAAAAATCATCGATGAAAGCCTCGATATCATGCATTGGGCATTACAACAATCCGATCCTGAAAAATGGCTGACGGGTATTGATAAAGCACTTATTTCTAATAATGATAACGACTTCAAATATTGGCTTGATCGTTATAAATATGCTGATCGTCATCCCGAGCAATCAAAGCACTTCTACCGTCAGCAAGGCGAACAAACCTTGCTAATGCTTGAAAAACGTTTAGAACAATCGATGTATCTAACAGGTGAAAACAAAGGCTTTACGGATATTGCACTCTTCCCCTTCATTCGCCAATTTGCGTCGGTAGAAATTAGTTGGTTTGGACAGTCACCTTACCCCAAAGTACAAGCCTGGCTTAATGAATTGATTAATAGCGATTTATTCATCACCTCAATGGTTAAATATAAGCAATGGCAACAAAAAGACACAACTGTACTATTCCCTTTTTAAATCTCAGCCGTATCGATATTGTTCTGTTAGAATCATAAACCAACGACATACCATATTCTCTCTCACGTGTTATAATGCCCTAAGCACCATTTTAAACGGATTTTAACCCGTAATTCTAATAGGTGTATTTACTTTTTAGAAAAGGTGCACTTAAAAACATCAAGCCCTTGTTTTTATTTAATTAAAGCTTGATACGGCTTTATTATGCACCTTCCGATTACTATTTATACACCTTTTGGAGGTGTATAATAAT
>CAYTAM010000245.1:0-2698 GCA_964435685.1 uncultured Methylophaga sp.
AGTCAATAAATAAAGCACCTTCGGGTGCTTTATTTGTTTATGGCTGGAATTTTAAGCGCATATTTGCTAAAAGGTGGCTAAAAGGGGACGTTACCCTTTTATGTCCTAAAGGGTAACGTCCCCTTTTATGCTCAACTCTTGGAAAAGACTTAAAGGGTAACGTCCCCTTTTAGCACCTTTTAGCACCCTTTATGACGGTACGCTGGGTATGGGGCTACCACCGCAGTAGCGTGGGGGCACAGAAAGACCCTAATACTGCAAGATCCGTCATCCCAGTATCTTTAATCTGAGATCTATTTTGTCAAAAAGCAGATCCCCGATACAAGATCTCGGGGATGACGAGCTATTTTCATTAGGGAATGACGCGTTTCACTCGTTACCACACAGGAGCCTAGGAGGCAGTTCGGGTGCTTTTTGTTTTAATAAATGGGAAAAAAAGGCGGCAGATCTTGCCGCTATTTTTTGACATTATTCCCCATGCCTTTATAAGATAATGATTTATATGTAATTTAATTTATTGGCGCATTTTGTGCTTAACTTTATTCAAAATAACATTAAAGTTGGAGTAAAACATGCCGATAAACTTTGATTCCGCCCTAGGAGTTCATGCTGATGCAGTTCGGATCCGTTCACAGCGGGCACAATTATTGGCATCCAACTTAGTAAACAGCGACACGCCAAACTATAAAGCGCGTGATATTGATTTTCAGGCTGCCCTAAAAATGGCAGCAAGTAATCAATCTACCGGTATGACAAGCACCCACGCTAAACACTTCCAAACAGCTAATACTGATTTCAATTCGCCTGCGGTGCAATATCGCACAACCATGCAAGATTCACTTGATGGTAATACCGTTGATGAGCAAGTTGAGCAAGCAGAATTTATGCAAAATTCAGTCCAATATCAAGCCAGTCTAAATTTCCTGGGTTCTAGGTTTAAAGGCTTAATAACCGCGCTTAAGGGGCAATAATTAAATGCCTTTATTTAGTATTTTTGATATTGCCGGCAGCGGCATGAGTGCGCAGTCACTAAGATTGAACACAACTGCGAGTAATTTGGCTAATGCCAACAGTGTAAGCAGTAGTATTGATCAGGTTTATCGGACGCGCAGCCCAGTATTTTCTGCCGTGTTAGATAATGCCCAACAGGGTTATACCCAAGGTAGTGTTCAGGTGAAAGGTATTGTTGAAAGCCAAGCGCCTGTCCGCCAACAATATAACCCCAGTCATCCTTTAGCTAATGCAGAGGGCTATGTATTTCATTCCAATGTTGATCCTATTGCCGAGATGGCTAATATGATGTCGGCATCTCGTTCATATCAAAATAATGTTGAGATTGCCAATACGTCTAAACAATTATTATTACGAACCTTACAGTTAGGTCAGTAGGAGAATATTATGGCTATTAGTGGCGTAGGCAACAATCCGTATGCATTTCTGAACACAGGTTCTGTTGACAACAAACCAGAAAAAGATGCGGGTGCATTAGCATTAGAAGATTTTATGTCGTTAATGACGACACAGTTGCAGAATCAAGATCCATTAAAACCTATGGAAAGTGGTGAGTTTTTAGGTCAAATTGCCGCATTTGGTACTGTAAGTGGTATAGGTGATCTTAAGAATTCATTTGATAGTTTTGCTAAGTCTATGCAATCAGATCAGGCTTTGCAAGGTTCTGCTTTAGTGGGACGTTCGGTATTGGTTCCGTCTTCAATCGGAGCAATGACAGCTGACAATGGTTTGCAAGGAAGAATCAATGTTGCTGAATCAGTAACCGATTTGAAAGTACAGATTTTTACTGAAACAGGGGCGTTAGTGAGAACGATTGAAATGGGATCTGCTTCAGGTGACACCTCATTCACATGGGACGGTTTTGATGATAGTGGAACGGCATTGGTGCCTGGTGCTTATCAGTTTAAAGCAACAGGAACAGTGGCGGGTGAAAATACAGCGTTTGCAACGGCAACGATTGCAAAAGTAGATAGTGTATTAGTGGGTGGAGCAAATCAGGGCTTAGTGATGAATTTGGCAGGGATTGGCGCGGTACCATTTAGCGAAGCACAACAAATTTTTTAGGAGAGGCATTATGTCTTTTAGTACAGCGATAACAGGTTTAAATGCAGCATCAGCAGATTTGAATATTAAATCAAATAATATTGCTAATGTAAATACAACAGGCTTTAAAGGCTCCCGAGCTGAATTTGCCGATGTCTATGCCATCTCAGCATTTGGTTCAAGCAACACGGCTATGGGTAAGGGTGTGGTGCTTAATAATGTTGCTCAGCAATTTAGTCAAGGTAATTTAGAGTTTACCGATAATTCACTGGATTTAGGTATCAGTGGACAAGGTTTTTTTGCGCTGGCACCCAACCAAACCAGTGGTGAGGTAGTGTATAGTCGTGCTGGTGCTTTTGGCATTAATAAAGATGGCTTTGTTGTTAATAGTGCCGGTCAGTTTTTAAGGACATTTCCTGTTAACCCGGATGGCACGGTATCTTCAACAGCTTTATCAAGCACATCACCGCTGCAATTACCCAATACATCAGGCACACCCAGTGCGACTACAACGGTCACACTCGCAACCAATTTACCCTCAACAGCAGCTGATTTGCCTGATGCTACGGCTATTGATCCGGCTGATCCAGCAACCTTTACCAATTCAACATCAGCAACGGTATTTGACTCATTGGGTAATCAA
>CAYTAM010000246.1:0-2684 GCA_964435685.1 uncultured Methylophaga sp.
CCTAGCCTCTTCCGCATAGATGCAAGATCTGTTCGGAAATGACCCTTCATAATAATGCTTTAGCAGATAAAGGTCAATACAAATTAGCGGTTTTGCGAGGGTACATCCCGTTAAATTCTCCATTTAATTCAATCAAATAATCACTTTATTTAAGAAGGCTCTGATTAAGTATGGGCGAAACGAAGTAACCGTCAAGGTAAATAGCTTGCGTCAAAAATGTTCAGTTTTAAGGCGGACAATGCAAGTAATATACCCATTGGAAAAATCATCGCTACGCTGACTATTTCCCTAAATTCAAGAAATTAGTTAAAATAAGCTGTTGTTTCAGCGTAAATAATGGATAGATGATGAATAAACCTGTAATTGGTATCGTAATGGGCAGCAATAGTGACTGGCCTGTTATGCAAAAAGCTGTCGAGCAATTAGAAGCCTTCGGCGTGTCTTATGAAGCCAAGGTCGTGTCCGCACACCGCACTCCTGATGTGTTAACCAACTATGCCTTAACCGCCAAAGATAAAGGCCTATCTTGCATCATTGCCGGTGCTGGCGGTGCTGCACACTTGCCCGGCATGTTAGCAGCCAACACCACTATTCCCGTGCTTGGCGTGCCCGTACCATCTAAATACCTTAAAGGTCAGGATTCTTTATTATCAATTGTGCAAATGCCAAAAGGCATTCCTGTTGCCACCTTTGCCATTGGTGAAGCAGGCGCCGCTAATGCTGCACTATTTGCCATCGCCCAGCTAGCAACAACCGATAAAGCTCTTGCTGAAAAACTAGAACAATTTAGAAAAGATCAACATAACAACGTGCTGGCAATGACGTTGCCACCAGAATAAGGCCTCAGAGTAACACTATGACAACTACAAACCCAATATTGCCTGGCGCCACATTAGGTATGCTTGGCGGCGGCCAATTGGGTCGTATGTTCACCACCGCAGCGCAAACCATGGGATACAAGGTGGTGGTATTGGAGCCTGATGTGAATAGCCCTGCTGGTATTATTGCTGATCAACATATCTGTGCAGAATATACCGATAAAACAGCGCTTGCTCAACTTGTAGAGTTATGCGATGCTGTGACCACAGAGTTTGAAAATATTCCTGCTTCTGTTTTGTCTTTCCTAGAAACAAAAACCGTTGTTCACCCATCATCAAAAGCACTATCATCAACCCAGAATAGATTAGTTGAAAAAGCCTTTATCGAATCACTCGGCATTAATGTCGTGCCCTATGCCCCTATCCGGAGCATGGCAGATATTGACGGCATTGCAGATTCTTTCCCCTTTCCTGCCATCATCAAAGCAGCTAGTTTTGGTTATGATGGCAAAGGTCAAGCCGTGTGTGAAACAGCGGATGATGTGCGTGTTGCATTCACCGCATTACATCAAGTTGAATGTGTGCTTGAGCAACGGATCAACCTTGAACGGGAAATATCTACTGTATTAGCGCGCAGTCAAGCGGGTGAAATCACCCACTTTCCCGTCGCTGAGAACGTACATATAAATGGTATTTTACACTCAACAACCGTCCCCAGTAGTGCACCTAAACAACAAATCCAAAGCGCCATTGACATGGCAGCTAAAATTGCCGAGGGCTTAGGCTATATCGGCATCATGGCGGTTGAATTCTTTATTTCAAAAGAAGGCGATATTGTTGCCAATGAAATTGCGCCTCGCCCTCATAACTCTGGGCACTACACCTTAGATGCCTGTGAAACTTCACAATTTGAACAACAAGTCCGCATGCTGTGCGGTTTACCCTCGGGCAACTGCAAGCTTGTTTCACCCGTAGTGATGATGAATCTATTAGGCGATGTCTGGGGTAACAGCCAGCCACACTGGGAAACCCTATTGTCAAAACCGCAAAATAAATTGCATTTATATGGCAAAAAAGAAGCGCGTCCTGGCCGAAAAATGGGGCATTTTAATACGCTGGCACCGACTATTGAGCAGGCAACGGCAATCGCCTATCAATCTTTTGAAGCATTAAAAGCAGATTAAATTAATGAGTGACTCAAAAACCTTTCTCGATCCAGATATTATTGCAGCAACCATACGAACTCGAAAGACTGAGAAGGTAATGTGCGAGATCGGTGCGCCTATACACCTTCCAGCAGACATTACCGATCGTAATCAACACATTGTGCGTAATGCAATCAAAACTGCGGGGTGGGCGCCCTTTCATTTCAATAGAAATATTAATGGCATTGCGGAGCCATGGCGAGCCCATATTTTATGGCATGATGAAGCTTATAAGCTTGCTGTTTATTTACGTGATGAACTAAAGGTGAGCAACAAGGAGCCGCTCCTGCTTGCTGGGTGTAATGCTTTGGTACTGGTGACGTGGTTACCTGAATTTTATGATGCGGAGGCTCAAGACACATCATATTGTTCGCGCGAGATCCAAATCACCCGCGACGAAGAACACTTGGCAGCGACCTCAGCGATGGTTCAAAACCTTTTATTATTGCTTACCGCACATAAAATGGGCACATACTGGTCAAGTGGAGCCAAGCTTCGAGAACCTGCCATTCTTAAAAAGCTCGGGACTGAGGCTGGGGAGCGGTTAATTGCTGCGGTATTTATTGAATACCCAGAAATGATGAGCGAGCACAAAACCCGTAAAATCGGAAGCCAACGTAATAATCGATCTGAGCACTGGATCCACGAAGTCTCAACCTAA
>CAYTAM010000247.1:0-2681 GCA_964435685.1 uncultured Methylophaga sp.
TAACTATCACTCCTTTGCTTTAAAATTGAGCTTCCCATAAACTCAAAAATTGAGTTAATATCACCCTTACGTTTAATCCATTAATCTTTAGGCAGTTTAATATCATGAAGTTTCAGCAAGAACATTTACCCGCTAAAATGGCACTCAGCAAACTGCCCTCAAAATCACCATTGCCAGAGGCTAACTGGGTTTTGGTGTTTACTTCTGCTAGTCGTTTAAAAGAGCGTGGTTTTACAAAAACATTACAAAAACGTTACCCAAATGCTGAAATAATGGGGTGCAGTACTTCTGGGGAAATCAGTGCAGAAGGTGCGCATGATGATAGCGTACAAATCACTGCTATGCTCTGGGAACGAAGTACGCTTAAGTTTATTGCCAAACCCATCAACACCATGGCGCAGTCACATGCCTTAGGTGCGCAAATCGCTAGTGAGCTACAACAGCCCGATCTTAAAGGTGTCTTTCTGTTAAGTGATGGTCTCAATATTAATGGCTCAGAGCTGGTTGAAGGCGTGCAACAAGTGTTACCAAGCATACCTATCACTGGCGGTCTGGCAGGTGATGGCACTAATTTCGCTCAAACACTACTGCTCCATAATGATAAAATACATGACCGTATCGTAATTGCTGTGGGTATTTACGGTGAGCATGCAATTGTCACCAATGGTGAAGAAGGTGGCTGGAAACCTTATGGTCCGCCACGAAAAGTGACCCGCGCTATAAAAAATATTGTCTATGAGCTTGATAATAAACCCGCATTACCCTTATATAAAATGTATATCGGTCAACATTATGCCAATGGGCTGCCTGCTTCAGGGCTTGATTTTCCCTTTGCCATTATGGCTGAAGATAAAAGTGTTAATGTAATAAGAACTGTGGCAGCAGTAAATACTGATGATAATAGTATGTCTTTCTTTGGCAATGTAAACGAAGGTTCCACTATTCGCTTTCTTAGATCAGATCATGACAGACTGGTTAATGCGGCAAGTGATGCCGCAGGTCAAATCCTCAATAAAGGTATCAATCTCAATGATAAAGCCATTGCCGTCTGTGTAAGTTGTGTGGGTCGCAAACTGGTTATGAAAGAGCAACTTTCTGATGAGGTATTTGCGGTACAACGCTTACTCGGTGTTCAAACGGGAATCACTGGTTTTTATTCCTACGGTGAGATTTGCTCAGGTGATGATGATGGTCATAGTGCGCTACATAACCAAACGATGACTATTGCTTATTTAAGTGAGCATATGAATTAACTGGCTTTAAGGAAGCGCTTAATAAGTTATAAACTCATATCTCACACCCAAAATATCCAGTTTTCAGGTTATTTAGCTTCTGCCAGTTCTCTAGCGGCAGCCAATAAAGCTAATCTTGCAATCACACCATACGCATAGAAGCGATTAGGCTGTGTATCTGGCATGCCTTGTTTATCAGGTACATTACACGGCTGTGAAAAGGCTAAAGGCTCAAAATGCATTCCAGGAGCATTTAAATTCTCATTAACACCACGGTTAGTGTGCACACGATAAAAGCCTCCAACTACAAAATGATCCATCATATACACAACAGGTTCCGCCACTGCTTGTTCTTCACCTAGCGTTTCAAACGTATACACCCCTTCTTGTACTAATACATTATCCACCACTAAACCTTCTTTGGCCGAAGCCATTTTTGAACGTTGCTTGCGGTTTAGACGTATCACGTCATCCACACTTTTCACCGTCATTATGCCCATTCCATAGGTACCTGAATCCGCTTTAACGATAACAAACGGCTCTTTATCAATACCATGCTCATCATATTTTTTCTGAATTAATTGCAGCATATTGGAAACATTATTTGCCAAGCATTCGCTACCCTTTGTATCCATAAAATCTACTTCACCACACTGTAGCGATAACGGTGATACTAGCCAAGGATCAATATCTATTTGTTTAGCAAACTCTTCAGCCACTGCTTGGTAATGGCTGAAATGATCAGACTTCTTTCGGTCTGACCATCCTGCCTCCAGTGGCGGCGTGAGCTGTTGCTCTAATCCTTCTAAAATAGCTGGTCGCCCACCAGATAAATCATTGTTTAATAGCACTAAACAGGGTGAGAAATCACCCACTGCAATTCTATTATCCATCCTCACTAAGGGTTCTAAACAACATGACTTTCCAGAAGGTAAGTCAATAAGTAAGGGTGTTGTTATATCCTCACGCAAACTGCCTATTCTAGCTTCTAATCCTGCTTGTTCAAAAATTTGTCGTAATATCTCCAGACTTTCCAAATAAAATAAGTTGCGTGTATGGTTCTCCGCCACAATCAACACTTTTTTTGCTCGTGGACAAACACGTTCAACCGCAGCTTGAACCGCTTGAATACATAACGGCATAAAATCAGAATTAAGATTATTAAAGCCCGCAGGAAACAAGTTAGTATCTACTGGTGCCAGTTTGAATCCTGCATTACGTAAATCTACAGAAGCATAAAATGGCGCTGGGGTAGCTAACCATTGTTCTCTTAACCATGCTTCTACTTGTATCTGATGTTTGAGTAGATGCCCCTCTAGTCGTAATAGCGGCCCTTTTAAAGCTGTGGTTAAGTGAGGAACACCAGAAATCATATTGCTTACCAACCTTATATACCCGTTATCATTCAAAGTGCTGTTTTATAGTGCATATAGTGGATGGGCTAACAAG
>CAYTAM010000248.1:0-2674 GCA_964435685.1 uncultured Methylophaga sp.
TATGACGAGGGATTTTTTTACAGATTGAATGATAACGGGTATATATGTTCTTTAGCCACAGTGTAACCCTATAAACTACTCGTATCTAACAATAACAAAGCTGCAATGATAGTCATAGGGGAGCTGATAATTATAAAAGTAAATATGGTCACTTTACGCATAACATGGATAACATCAATAATATATCCCATATTTTTCTCCTTTTTTACTAATGGGCTTGCATTATAATGATGTATTATTACTATTTACTTACAGATTTATTACAAAATGAATATTGTTGCTTTAGATACGTGTACCGAGTGTTGCTCTGTTGCTTTGCTATATCAAGATCAGCTGTTTCAACGTGTTGAGATGACACAACGTGGACATTCTGATTTGGTTTTAGGTATGATGGATGCGCTTTTTGAACAGGCAGCTACTAG
This sequence comes from uncultured Methylophaga sp., assembly GCA_964435685.1. Taxonomy (GTDB): domain Bacteria; phylum Pseudomonadota; class Gammaproteobacteria; order Nitrosococcales; family Methylophagaceae. The sequence continues at coordinate 423 of CAYTAM010000248.1, forward strand.
TATTTCAGCCGTTGATGTGATTGCTTTTGGACGAGGACCAGGTTCATTCACCGGTGTGCGTATTGGCGTAGGGGTTGCTCAGGGGATTGCTTTTGCTAGAGATATTCCTGTTATCCCTATTTCATCTTTAGCCGCAGTGGCACAAGGTGCGGCAGATCAATTAAGTATTGATACGCTGGCTGTAGCGATGGATGCACGGATGGGAGAGATTTATTGTGCTAATTATCAGCGAGAAAAAGGCATTGTAAAATTGGTAGGTGGTGAGCGTGTTTGCCCCCCCGAACAATTTAGTGCTGAGGCTGGGCAGCAATGGGCTGGAATTGGCACGGGGTGGGGTGAGTATGATGAGGTATTGCGTAAAAATTTTGCAGGTTATTTAGTACAGGTGAGTGTGAAGCATTATCCGCATGCTGCAAGCATTATCAAATTAGCTCAAGTTGAAGCAGAGGCAGGACGATTATTGCCCGCTGAACAAGCAATACCCGTGTATTTACGTGATAATGTCGCCAACAAAAAAGCTGAACAGAAACGTGCATAAAGCAGATTCTATTTATGCTTTTCCTGTAGAGGAACGGGTTGATTTTAGTTTTGATGAACATGTGGTTGATGTTTTTCCAGATATGATCCAGCGTTCGGTGCCAGGCTATAGTAGTATTATTTCGATGATTGGTATTTTTGCTGCCAAATATGCTCAACCAGATAGTCATTGCTATGATTTAGGTTGTTCATTGGGTGCCGCTAGTTTATCGATGCGACAGCGAATTAGCCAAGCGGGCTGTGACATTATTGCAGTGGATAACTCAGCTGCAATGATTGAACGGGCTCAGCAGTTATTTAATTCCGATCATTTATCTAATATACCGATTAAGTTGGTTTGCGCTGACTTACAAGATATTAGCATTGAAAATGCCTCGGTTGTGGTAATGAACTTTACGCTACAATTTATTCCACTTGATCAACGATTAGCATTAATAAAGCAGATTTATCAAGGTCTAAAGCCAAATGGGATTTTAATTATCTCTGAGAAAATTATTTTTGAAGATAGCACTAGTGAGCAATTTCAAAATGAAATTCACCATGATTTTAAGCGAGCGAATGGTTACAGCGACTTAGAAATAAGCCAAAAACGTACTGCCTTAGAAAATGTATTGATCCCTGAAACCTTAGTGACACACCAACAACGGTTGGCAGAAGCAGGCTTCGGCTCTAGTGACATGTGGTTTCAGTGTTTTAATTTTATGTCATTAGTCGCGATAAAATGAGCCCTTATGATTCGTTATATCCACAGCTTGATAAAATGGGCTTATCGGACTGGTCTGAAGGTATAAAGCAAATAGTTGCTGAAAAACTAGCCATTGGTGGGCATGGTAAGATGGGGCAGTGGCAACAAGCATTAAATGCATTACCAGAAATAACGCCAAGCCAAATTGAATTAACAGATAAAGTTGAAATTGGCAATGTCAGCGATTTAAGTGACGTTGATAAAGCGCAATTTGTAGCAACGTTGCAACAGTTTCACCCTTGGCGTAAGGGGCCTTATAATTTATTAGGTGTCGAGATTGATACTGAGTGGCATTCTGATTGGAAGTGGGATCGGCTTGCCCCCCATATTCAACCGCTAACAGATAGAAAAGTGCTTGATGTGGGCGCTGGCAATGGTTATCATGGCTGGCGAATGTTAGGGCAGGGAGCAGAATTGGTTATAGGCATCGATCCCACCTTGGTTTTTGTTATGCAATATCAGGTGATGCAACGTTATATTGGCGAAAAAAATCATTATGTACTGCCGTTGGGGATCGAAGACTTACCAGATAACCTAGCGTATTTTGATAGCGTATTTTCTATGGGCGTGCTGTATCACCGCCGTTCGCCTTTGGATCATTTATATGAACTTCGTTCTTGTTTGCGTCCCGGGGGTGAGCTGGTGTTAGAAACATTAGTTATTGAGGGTGAAGAAGGGGTAGTGTTAATGCCCGAAGGACGCTATGCAAAAATGCGTAATGTATGGTTTTTACCTAGTATTGACACGATGAAATTATGGTTACGACGTTGTGGCTTTAAAAATGTACGGTGTGTAGCAAGTAATACCACTTGTTGTCAAGAACAACGCGCTACACAGTGGATGACATTTGAATCATTAGCTGATTTTCTTGATCCGATTGATTCGACCAAAACAATTGAAGGGTATCCCGCTCCGATACGTGCAACATTTATTGCTACTGCTCCCTGAAGAAGCCTCTGAACAAGTTATA
>CAYTAM010000249.1:0-2659 GCA_964435685.1 uncultured Methylophaga sp.
AACGGTCATTTTAAATCTACAATGGGATTTCTTCTGGATTGGATGAATTTTGTGGTTTAAGCGAGAATTGCTGTTGGATAATACTGGTATAGACTGGCTCCCCCTTTTTAAGGTATAATTATCAGTTACCTAATTAATTTCAGGTAAACTCCTTGCCTTGTTAATTAGATTAATGGGGCTGTATAAACCGTGAGGAGCTCTAATGAGACATTACGAAATTGTGTTTCTGGTCCACCCTGACCAGAGCGAGCAAGTGCCTGCTATGATTGAAAAATATACGCAGATCATCACTAGCGATGGGGGTGTTGTACACCGTCAAGAAGATTGGGGTCGCCGCCAATTAGCTTACCCGATCAATAAAGTTCATAAAGCCCATTACATTTTAATGAATATTGAGTGTGGTGTTGCGCAATTGGATGAAATTACTACTGCTTTCCGTTTTAACGACGCTGTTCTTCGCAATCTTGTTACATCAGTTGATGAGGCTGTTACTGAGCCATCACCGATGATGCAAAAAGATGAAGATGACAAACCTCGTCGTAGAGAACGATCTGACTAACACTAATTAAGGAGCATAAAAATGGCACGTTTTTTTAGACGTAGACGGTTTTGTCGTTTCACCGCTGAAGGTGTTAAGCAAATCGATTATAAAGATGTAAACTTGTTAAAAAATTACATTACAGAAACAGGAAAGATTGTTCCTAGCCGTATTACCGGTACTAAAGCGCGTTATCAGCGTCAGCTTTCTACTTGTGTAAAACGCGCGCGTTTCTTAGCGTTGATCCCTTATTGCGATATGCATAAATAAGACCTATGCACGAGTCGTCTTTTCCGCCATGGCCTGCGTTAAAAAGAGTCTCAAAATGCTCATTTACACTAGTAAACTGCGCTTTTTGATGAAATACATCCTTGTATTTCAACCCTTTAGGGTTATATCCAAATCTGTTCCAAACAGATTTGTCGACTATTTTTGCCTTGTCCTGACGAAAAATACTTATCGTGCAAAGGTCTTAAGTAAGGGATAGATTAAAATATTTAAAATAATTAGAAGGTAGAAAGTATGCTGCGAACTATTGCAGTGTTTTCAATGCAGGGTTCTTTATATGCTGCTGGTGTCATTGCATTATTTTCAATGACAGCTTTGGTGTTGCCGCCTTTTAATTACATTGCAAGTGGAATTATCGCGCTTTATACCTTACGGATGGGACCGAAAGATGGACTAAAAGTCATTGCTTTTTCAACGGTGATCTTGGCTGTTGCCACCATGCTGTTGTCGAGTAAGGTCATTATTTCAGCTGTGTTTTTGGTATCAAGTTGGTTGCCAGTTTTGGTAGCCAGTTTGGTGTTGGGATATACCCGTTCATTAGCAACAAGCTTATTAGCTGCCGGTGTATTGGGTATTTTGTTTGTTGTCGGTACCTATTTATTTGTAGCCGATCCTGCATTATGGTGGCAGCAGTTAATGACCCCCTTTTGGGAGGTAATCAGTCAGCAAGCTGGCTGGACCTTAGATCCAGAAGAAACGCAGGAAATGGTCGTTGCACTATCAGCCATGATGACGGGGCTGGTAGCGGCAAGCTTAACGCTTAATATAGTAGTGGGTTTGTTGATAGGACGAGCATTGCAGGCAAAATTATATAACCCAGGTGGTTTCGCAGATGAGTTTCAACAACTCAGACTAGGTAAACCCGCAGCATTGTTAACAATGGGCTTGATGGCAGTGACTATCTTTCCATTGGGTTTAGAATTAACACTGTTGCGACAATGTTTGCCTGTGGTGTTGACGGTGTTTGCTTTACAAGGTTTGTCAGTGGTGCATGCTATTGTCAAAAATCAACAAAAATCGTCATTTTGGTTGGTGGCAATTTATGTGATGCTAGTAGTGATTCTGTTACAGATGGTTATGATCCTTGTGGTAATAGGTATTTTGGAACAATGGTTTAATTTTCGACATCGTTCTTCGAATGATGCGAGTTAACAGCAGTATTAAACTGCGAATGAGGATAGAACGATGCAAGTAATTTTGCTAGAGAAAGTTCAAAGACTGGGAAACTTAGGTGATGAAGTAGCGGTTAAATCAGGCTTCGGACGTAACTTCTTAGTACCAACAGGAAAGGCTTTGCCTGCTAACAAGCGTAACCGTGAAGTTTTTGAATCACGTCGTGCTGATTTAGAAGCAGCGGCGGCTAAATTGCAAGCTGCAGCAGAGCAACGCAAGGTTAAACTTGTGGCTGCGGGCGATGTTAGCATCAAAGCAAATGCAGGTATTGAAGGCAAGCTGTTTGGTTCAGTGGGTGCGGCAGATATTGCTGAACAATTGAATGCTGCAGGTGCGGATATTGAGCGTAATGAAGTGCGATTGCCAGCAGGTCCATTACGTCATACCGGTGAATTTGATATTGATATTCAATTGCACTCAGATGTTATTGTGACTGTAAAAGTGAACATTACTTCACAAGCGCAACTGTTAGCAAAAGCAGAAGCTGAATTAGCTGATGCGGCGAAAGCAAAAGCGTTAGAAGAAGCTGAAGCAATCGCAAAAGCACAAGAAGACTAAGCTTAGTAAAGTCATGGTTGGAGCTGTACTTTATGCAGCTCCATAAATTTACCTGATTAGCCATAATATTCAGCCCAACTTAAAGGTCTTAGTTGGTCAAAT
>CAYTAM010000250.1:0-2649 GCA_964435685.1 uncultured Methylophaga sp.
ATAATATCTTCTGGAGGAAAGCCCACAACTTTAGTCAATAATTCATAAGAGCGTGTGCAAATTTCACGTTTACGCTTGCGGGTATCTGCCTGCCCTTTTTCATCAAAAGCCATCACGATAACTGCCGCACCGTAACGACGCACTAACTTAGCTTGCTCGATGAATTTATCTTCACCCTCTTTCATGCTAATTGAGTTAACGATGCCTTTACCTTGAATGCATTTTAAGCCCGCTTCAATGACTTCCCATTTCGAGGAATCGATCATAATTGGTACCCGGCTAATATCAGGTTCTGATGCGATCAAATTCAAAAACAGCACCATTGCCGCCTTTGAATCCAACATGCCTTCATCCATATTGATATCAATAATAGGCGCGCCACTTTCAACTTGTTGACGAGCTACGCTTAAGGCTTCGTCATAATTTTCTTCTTTAATTAGCCGTGCAAAGCGTGCCGATCCGGTGACGTTAGTGCGCTCACCCACATTGACATACAGGCTATCAGGCGTGATAGTAAAAGGTTCAAGACCACTCAAATTACAATGATGTTTATTTTCAGCAGGAATACGAGGCTTAATGCCTTCCACCGCCTCAGCAATCGCTTTAATATGTGCCGGTGAGGTGCCACAACACCCCCCGACAATATTCAAAAACCCAGACTCAGCCCACTCTTTCATCTGCTCGGCCATCACTTCGGGCGATTCATCGTATTCACCAAATTCATTGGGCAAACCGGCATTGGCATGGGCACTGATATAGCAGGTCACTATGCCGGATAAAGCTTCGATATATTGGCGTAACTGATCGGCTCCTAATGCACAGTTCAAGCCCATGCTTATAGGTTGTGTATGTGCTAATGAATTCCAAAATGCTTCCGCCGTTTGACCTGATAAGGTACGACCACTGGCATCGGTAATGGTGCCAGAAATCATGATCGGTAAATGAATATCATGCCGGTCATAATATGTTTCAATCGCAAACAAGGCAGCTTTTGCGTTTAAGGTATCAAACACGGTTTCAACTAATAATAAATCAGCACCACCATCGACTAGACCCGCAATGGATTCTAGATATGATTCAACTAATTCATCATAACTAACATTACGAAAGCCCGGATTATTTACATCGGGGGAAATACTGGCGGTGCGATTAGTTGGGCCTAATACGCCGGCAACAAACCGTGGTTTATCAGGATTTTCAGTAGTAAATTCATCTGCAACCGTGCGCGCTAATTGAGTAGAAACCTTGTTTAGCTCATAAACAAGATCTTCCATCTTATAATCAGCCATCGCAATCGATGTGCCGTTAAAGGTATTAGTTTCAACAATATCAGCACCTGCTTCAAAATAAGCACGATGGATATCACTAATAATTTTTGGCTGAGTGAGTGATAGTAGATCATTATTACCTTTTACATCACAACTATGCTCAGCAAAGCGTTCACCACGATAATCATCTTCTTCCAGTTTATATTGCTGAATCATCGTCCCCATCGCACCGTCTAAGATGAGAATACGTTGTTCTAATAAATGCTTAATATCGTGTGTTGCAATGGTCAAAGTCAATGTTCCTAATAAACGCCAAAATGCTAATTTAACCAAGTATTGTATCAGATGATAATAATGTCTTAAGGAATCTCTGAACAAGTCTGGATACAATAGCTTACGTCAAAAATGTTCAGTTTTAAGGCAAAAATGCAGGTGATCGCGTGCTATTGCCAAGTTTTTTAACACATAAACTGGATGTTTTGGGCGTGATATATGAGTTTATGACTTATGCAACCGCTCCTTAACCATAGGGTTTACTCTAAATTTTACATAGAGAAATTCAGAGTTTTTTTAGATCTGGCATAATGCAAATAATAGTAAACCGTAGGAGTTAAGCACAATGGAAAACATACCCGAGTTTAATAGTGATAGACGTGAGTTCTTCCGTATTAGTGATACCGTTTTTGTTGAAATAGCAGCCATTAATGGTAAAGAACTGCAACACCGTGTCACCGCTATTAGCAATCCTATTTCTATTGATACCAATGTAGTACAGCAACAAATTAATGAGTTAACTGTTTCACTTACCCATATAATCGATCAACTCAGCCAATCTAATCGTGAAACAGCGCGGGCATTACGCCTATTAGATGAAAAAATAAACCTTATTGCCAGCACTGTTCACCACCAAGAAAACGTGGCTGCTCATCTAGACACAACTGATGTGAATTTGAGTGGTGGTGGTATCGCATTTCTTCATTCAGATAAATTTTCAATTAAAAGTCCCGTTGAAATACGCATTGAGCTAGGCCATTACGGTACTTTTATTAATGCCATTGCCCATATTATTGCCTGTGATAAGTTGCATGATGCACCAAAGGAAACACCTTATTATTTAAGGCTTGCTTTTAGTCATATGAGTGAGCAGGATCGTAACTTATTGGTGAAGCATACCTTGTCTCGGCAGGCGCAGGCGTTACGTATTTCCCAAGGGTAACCTCTAAAAATCTAGGCACAGTTTATGAAACGCATAAAACAGCACTTTTTTACTCAGAACCCGCCAAATAACCCACTCCTTTCCTCCTTTTTGGGTGAAAAATGCACTATTTTCTGAATTCCCTACAAATCACACTTAGGTTTTTGGTTTAAAGGGGGGTTTAAA
>CAYTAM010000251.1:0-2645 GCA_964435685.1 uncultured Methylophaga sp.
TATACCATAACACGATCTGATATTTTAGATTCTATCAGCGACTTATTACTTATGCCCATTTTTCACTTTGAACACCAAACAAACTTGCAACAATTTATTATTTCAGCTCAGCAAAATAATTATGATTTATCGGATCTTTTAATCGCACATACTGCCAAACATCAAGGCTGCCAAAAAGTGATTACCTTTGATAAAAAAGCGGCTAAATTTAATTTATTTGAATTGTTACAGTGAAGGTGAAGTCATTACCAAAGGTACGCCTGAATCTATTATGGAAATGAACCTGTGTTAAATGTTTATCTGGGGAGGAATTTCACTTAGTTATATTTATTGCTTTATAATAGTGTGATTTTATGCCATTTGGAGACATTTGTGGAAGATGAAACAGTTTTAATTATGCTGGTGCAGCAATATGCTGGAAAATTTGGTATTACTTTTAGTTCAAAACACCTTGATGACCCCGACAACAAGTCTAAACTGATTACTTTAATTGAAGAGGCGCTTGCAGGTAAACGTGGGGCTGTTACTGATGACGATCTATTAGCATAAATAAAAAAACCGCCCATTGGCGGTTTTTTTATTTTCGGTATTACTGTTCTACTAATCCGTTAATTTCTCAAAAATTAGCGTGGCATTAGTGCCACCAAAACCAAAGCTATTCGACATAACCGTTTTCAAGCCCGCATTATCTTTACGTTGGCGAATAATTGGCACGCCCTCCGCTTGCTCATCTAGGTTCTCAATATTTGCCGATGCTGCAATAAAATCATTTTCCATCATTAACAAACAATAAATTGCCTCTTGCACACCCGCACCGCCTAATGAATGCCCTGATAATGATTTAGTTGAACCAACTATTGGAATGGACTTATCGCCAAATGCTTTTCTCACTGCACCTAATTCAGCTAAATCACCTACTGGTGTACTGGTGCCATGTGCATTAATATAATCAATGGGCGCATCCACTGTTGACATTGCTAATTGCATGCAACGGATCGCACCCTCACCAGATGGCGCAACCATATCATAACCATCTGATGTTGCACCATAGCCTGTTAGTTCCGCATAAATTTTAGCACCACGAGCTTTAGCATGTTGATACTCTTCTAAGACTAGTACACCGCCACCACCAGCAATAACAAAACCATCACGATCAGCATCATAAGCACGCGATGCTTTTTCTGGTGTATCGTTATATTTAGTTGATAATGCACCCATGGCATCAAATAATGAACTCATTGTCCAATGCTCCTCTTCACCACCACCAGCAAAAACAATATCTTGTTTGCCAAGTTGGATCTGCTCCATAGCATTACCAATACAATGTGCACTGGTTGCACAGGCTGATGACATTGAGTAATTAACACCTTTTATTTTAAACGGTGTCGCTAAACAGGCTGAAGTGGTACTACCCATAACCTGGGTAACGCGATAAGGGCCAACGCGGCGTATACCCTTAGCGCGAAGAATATCCGCGGCTTCAACTTGGTTCGCTGATGATGCGCCTCCAGAGCCCATTACAAGCCCAGTTCGAGGATTAGAGACTTGGCTCTCACTTAAACCCGCATCGGCAATTGCTTGCTTCATTGAAATATAGGCATACGCTGCTGCATCACCCATAAAACGTAAGACCTTACGGTCGATATATTCTTTAAAATCGATATCAACACTAGCTGCAACATGACTGCGAAAGCCCATATCTGCATATTCTTGTTTAAAACGAATTCCTGACCGCCCTAAACGCAGTGATTCTGTAACCGTTTTAGCATCCAGTCCCAAACAAGAAGTAATACCTAAACCTGTAACGACAACTCGTTTCATTTCGCTATCCTAAAAATTATCTGTTGATGTAAAGAGACCCACTCGCAGATCTTTTGCTGTGTAAATTTCACGCCCATCAACAGTGACTGTGCCATCGGCAATGGCTAAAACTAATTTCCGTGAGATTACACGTTTTAAATCAATTTTATACACAACTTTTTTTGCTGTTGGCAAAACTTGCCCTGAGAATTTCACTTCACCAGATCCCAATGCACGTCCATGCCCTGGGTTACCTAGCCACGCAAGATGGAAACCAACTAGCTGCCACATAGCATCTAAACCAAGACATCCAGGCATAACAGGATCGCCAGGAAAGTGGCAGCTAAAAAACCACAAATCAGGATTAATAGCTAATTCGGCAATAATCTCACCTTTGCCATATTGCCCCCCTTCATCTGCAATATGTGTAATGCGATCCATCATCAGCATATTGGGTGTAGGTAATTGAGCATTGCCAGGACCAAACATTTCGCCATGACCACATTGCAAAAGCTGTTCGCGTGTAAATGATGATTGCTTGCTCATGTATTATTCTCAGACCTATGTTATTTATGACGCGTAATGATACCACGGCAAGTAGTAAAACTAGAAAGAAAGCTTACTTCAGTGTTTAAAATTCTACCGTGGCTTTATTAAAACAGTAGGTATTTTACTTGAGATCTTTGCCCGAGTGGGGTGCATGATAGAATTGGACCATAGCTAGCTATGGTGCGTTTTTTGGCGAAAAAATGTAAAGTTATATTTATTGCTGATTAGCCATAATATTCATCCCAACTTAAAGGTCTTAGTTGGTCAAACCATTTTCATTACTGTCATCTCGACCA
>CAYTAM010000252.1:0-2632 GCA_964435685.1 uncultured Methylophaga sp.
GGGTATATACCGTGCGGCTAGTGTCGATTCAAAACAATTTTTACCGGAGAGCATGACCTTATGAGCAACACCATTGATAACGGTAAGCGGCGCTTCTTGACTACGGCTGCGAGCGTAGTTGTGGGTGGAGCTGGAGCCGCCGCCGTTGCTGTACCTTTTGTCGCCTCTATGCTGCCGAGTGCTAAAGCACAAGCTGCCGGCGCGCCCGTTGAAGCTGATATTAGTAAACTGGAAGTAGGTCAACAAATGACCGTTGAATGGCGTGGAAAACCTGTTTGGATAGTCCGTCGTTCCACGGAAGCAATAGCAAATTTGGCAACACTCCATGACGCATTACTCGATCCTAATAGTGATGTTATCAGCCAACAACCTGATTGTTGTAGAAATGATACCCGTTCAATTCGCGATGAAGTGAGTGTTTTAGTTGGTATTTGCACCCATTTAGGATGTTCACCCACCTATCGTCCTGAACTTGCACCTGAAGATTTAGGATCTGATTGGAAAGGCGGTTTCTACTGTCCTTGCCATGGCTCTACCTTTGATCTGGCGGGGCGCGTTTTCAAAGATGTGCCTGCACCGCTTAATCTCGAAGTTCCCCCTTACCACTTCTTAGGCGATCACCGTATCCTTGTGGGTAAAGATGCCCCAGGAGTCGCATAATGTTTACTAGTTTTATGGGCTGGATAGATGCGCGTTTCCCTGCCACCAAAATGTGGGAAGACCACCTCTCTAAATATTATGCACCCAAGAACTTTAACTTCTGGTATTTCTTTGGCTCATTAGCAATGCTGGTATTAGTGCTGCAAATTGTCACGGGGATTTTCCTAACCATGCACTACAAACCAGATGCAGAATTGGCTTTTGCTTCTGTTGAATACATTATGCGCGATGTCAATTGGGGTTGGTTGATTCGCTATATGCATTCTACTGGCGCGTCAGCATTTTTCGTTATTATTTATTTACATATGTTCCGCGGTATTATCTATGGCTCTTATAAAAAGCCACGTGAATTAGTGTGGATCTTTGGCATGTTTCTCTATATGACATTGATGGCTGAGGCTTTTTTGGGGTATTTATTACCTTGGGGGCAAATGTCATTTTGGGGTGCCCAAGTTATTATCAACCTATTTGGTTCAATCCCCTTTATAGGTCCAGAAATCGCCTTATGGATCCGCGGCGATTTTGTTGTTGCTGATGCCACCTTAAATCGCTTTTTTGCATTCCATGTTATCGCCTTACCGCTAGTTTTACTGGGTTTAGTTGCTGCCCATATTATTGCATTGCATGAAGTCGGCTCTAATAACCCAGATGGTGTTGAAATTAAAGATCATAAAGATAAAGATGGCATTCCACTTGATGGTATTCCATTCCACCCTTACTATTCGGTAAAAGATCTTGTTGGTGTGGTGGTATTCTTGTTTATCTTTTCCTTGATCCTATTCTATGCCCCTGAATTTGGTGGCTGGTTCTTGGAAAAAGAGAATTTTGCGCCTGCTGATCGACTCAACACCCCTGAGCATATTGTACCATTATGGTATTTCACACCGTTCTACGCTATTTTAAGTGCCGTTCCAAGCATAGCAGGCTCCTCATTTCCTGGTGTTCTGGCGATGGGTTTAGCGCAAGCAATGTTATTCTTGCTGCCTTGGTTAGATCGTAGCCCAGTTAGGTCTATTCGCTATCGCGGCCCTTATTTTCGTTTGGCGCTAGTGTTGTTTATTATTAGCTTTGTTTTCCTAGGCTATCTCGGTACCCAGTCATCAGCTGGCACCACTTTTTGGATAAACAATAAACTTCTATCGCAGATCCTTACAATAATCTATTTTGCATTTTTTATTCTTATGCCATGGTATACAAAATATGATAAAGACAAAGCTGTGCCAGAAAGGGTGACAATGAGATGAAAACGTTAATTTTTGTATTATTTATTTGTTTGACCTCAATTTCATCAAGTCAGCTAATGGCTGCAGCTGGAAGCATTCAGCTTGAACCCGCTGAACTTGATTTATCTGACAAGGCATCACTACAACGTGGCGCGCAAACATTTATCAATTACTGTCTTAGCTGTCATTCAGCCTCCTTTATGCGTTATAACCGTATGGCAAAAGATCTCGGCATGACGGATAGGCAAGTAGTTGAAAACTTGATGTTTGCTTCAGATAAAGTCGGTGATACCATGACCATTGCAATGCGTGATGAAGATGCAAAAAAATGGTTTGGTGTCAGCCCTCCCGATCTTTCTGTTATCTCCCGATCACGAGGTACAGCATGGTTAAATACCTATCTACGCACCTATTATTTAGATGATACTAAACCGATGGGAACCAATAACCTTGTATTTAAAGATGTCGCTATGCCACATGTGTTATGGGAGCAACAAGGTTACTTATCAAAAAATAGTTATGGCGATTTAACCTCTGCCAGCAAAAGCATATCTGCTAACTACGATCTGCTAATAACTGATCTAGTAAATTTCATTGCCTATATTGGTGAGCCCTCTAAAATTCAGCGGCTGGAACTAGGTAAATGGGTGCTACTCTATTTATTCTTATTATTTCTGGTTGTTTATTCAATGAAAAAAGCATTCTGGAAAGATATATACCCGTAATCATTCAATCTGTAAATTTTAGAC
>CAYTAM010000253.1:0-2619 GCA_964435685.1 uncultured Methylophaga sp.
ATTAATTCTTGGTGTTCACCGCTCAGTTCATCAAGGCTTTTAATGTGTGTTTTAGGAACCACTAATAAATGAACAGCTGCCTTCGGGTTAATATCTTTGAACACAAATATTTGATCGTCTTCATATACTTTTGAAGAGGGGATCTCACCAGCAATAATTTTACAAAATAAGCAATCAGACATTATTTGCCCCTCTTGGCTTTTTCTTCAAGCCCAGACAAGCCAAAGCGACGATCAAGCTCATCAAGAATAGTTTGCGGCTCGATATTATTATGTGCTAATAGCACTAAGCTGTGAAACCAAAGATCAGCTGTTTCATAAATTATTTCGTCTCTATTGCCACCTTTGCCGGCGATAATTGTTTCTGTCGCCTCTTCACCTAATTTTTTCAGTATTTTATCAGTGCCATCATGATAAAGGCTGGCAACGTAAGAGCTAGCAGGATCCGCATTTTTACGCTGTTCAAGGATCGCTGCAAGCTTATTTAATATGTCACTCATTTATATATCTCTTTTGGATCTTTAATTACATCTTCCACGGTTTGCCATTTTTTTTCAATGGGGTCAGACTCGATTGATTTACCGCGCCTGTTCTTTTGTATTTCTATGGCCTTTTGTAAATCAATCGAGTCTGACCCCATTGAAAAGGACAGGCGTTGATAAAAACAATGATGACGACCAGTATGACAGGCAATGCCACCTTTTTGTTCAACTTCTAATAGAATGGCATCATTATCGCAATCTAGTCGAATGGATCTGATCAGCTGTTGATTACCGGATTGTTCGCCTTTATGCCAAAGTTTTTGACGAGAGCGCGACCAATAAACAGCATGTCCGGTCTCCAATGTAAGACGTAAAGCCTCTCTGTTCATCCATGCTAAAGTGAGCACTTGCTTCGTGTTATATTCTTGCGTGATAACAGGCGCAAGATCATTGTCATTCCATTTAACCTGATCTAGCCAGTCCATTACAAGCGAACCTCAATGCCTTGGCTTGCCATTTGCTGTTTGGCTTCTGCAACCGTGTGTTCACCAAAATGGAAGATGCTAGCTGCGAGCACTGCATCAGCCCGCCCTATTTTGATGCCATCCGTTAGGTCTTGTAATTCACCGACCCCACCTGAGGCGATAACAGGAACCGTAACAGCATCACTCACTGCACGAGTCAGTTCTAAATCAAAACCAGACTTGGTGCCGTCTTTATCCATGCTGGTGAGTAATAATTCTCCCGCACCAAAGTCGACCATTTTTTTCGCCCACTCTATGGCATCAATGCCAGTGGCTTTTCGACCACCATGAGTAAATATTTGCCAGCGTTTCGGCTCGCCGTCTGCCGAAACACATTTGGCATCAATGGCAACAACGATGCATTGTGAACCAAATTTCTCCGTAGCCTCACGTACAAACTCAGGGTTGCTAACGGCGGCGGAATTAATGCCTACTTTATCGGCTCCGGCATTCAGCATGCGGCGAATATCTTCAACGGTGCGAATGCCGCCGCCAACCGTTAAGGGTATGAATACTTGGCTGGCAACCGCTTCAACCACATGCTCCATAGTGTCACGGTTGTCATGTGTTGCTCTAATATCTAAAAAAGTAATTTCATCCGCGCCTTGTTCGTTATAGCGCTTGGCGACTTCGACCGGATCGCCGGCATCACGAATATTAACAAATTGCACGCCTTTGACGACGCGACCATTGTCAACGTCGAGGCAAGGAATAATGCGTTTTGCCAAGCCCATTTAGCTGTAATCCTGTGGTGGGTTAAGACGATCAGCCAGTGCTTGCGCTTCGGCCAAATCAATCGTCCCCTCATAAATAGCCCGACCGACAATAGCGCCCATTACGCCTTCGCTTTCATAGTGACATAAGGCTTTAACATCGTTGTTGTCGGTGACGCCGCCTGATGCGATAACGGGGATATTGATGGCGCGGGCTAAATCACGCGTTGACTCTAAATTAACCCCTTGCATCATGCCGTCACGGCTAATATCAGTATAAATAATGGTTTCTACGCCATCTTGCTCAAAGTGTTTAGCCATATCGGTGACATCGTGGCGAGATAGTTTTGACCAGCCATCAATGGCGACTTTGCCATCTTTAGCATCAAGCCCCACAATAATATGACCCGGAAATTCAGCACAGATATCACCCACAAAATGAGGCGCATTCACCGCTTTTGTGCCAATAATGACATAGCGCACCCCTGCTTCTAAATAGGTTTGAATGGTGTCTTCATCACGAATGCCGCCACCAATTTGCACATCAAGATCAGGAAATTCTTTGCAGATCTGGTGAATAATGCTGGCATTGACCGGCTTGCCAGCAAATGCGCCATCAAGATCAACCATATGCAAGCGTTTGGCTCCCGCTTCAACCCATTTGCGAGCCACAGCGATGGGATCGTCTGAAAAGACGGTGTTGTCTTCCATGCGACCTTGACGCAAGCGGACACAATGACCTTCTTTTAGATCAATGGCTGGGATCAACAACATAATAATTCTCCATTTTTAACGTATTTATACTCAAGCTACTTAAAAGTGCAGGCTTACCTTTTTTGTCACTCTCGCATGTTTTTAGCGGGAGTCTAGTGTTACCGCCATAGATCCCCGATAAAAGATC
>CAYTAM010000254.1:0-2615 GCA_964435685.1 uncultured Methylophaga sp.
CAGCTTGGATAGTAGAGCGTTGCCAGAAAGGTATATCTGGGGGTAAAGTAAAAGTTAGTTCGATCCAGAGATATTTGCAAGCATTGGCTCGTCCATTATTGTATTTAATTGGCAATGAAAATTGGAGTGAATTTACCTCAGAAGAGTTTGATGAACTGTATATACAAGTTTTGGATTGGGGACATAATGTTGATCAGCCTTACCGGCTAAGGCGATTATATGATTTTCATCATTTTGTCAGGAAGGCTTATATGGTGGAGAAACCTGATTGGTCAATGCTTTATGCATTAGCTGGTGAGGATGCACCATCACATGAGATCGATGCCAATATACTGACTGTGAATGAATATGATACTGCCCTAGAATTAATAAAACAGGACGCTTCACTCCCTGACTGGCTGAAGAGCAAATATGAGATGCTGTTAATTTTAGGGTTTCGCTTTGGACTACGATTTGGCGAGGCCATGCGCCTACAATGGCGTGATGTTCAGCAAGGTGCTAATCAGGCTATCATTCTGCAAATTCATAACAGTATTTTTGGCGTGACGAAGTCATCGGCTGGAGTAAGGCAGGTGCCCCTCTTAGGCCATTTTTCGCAATGTGAGAGAGCTACCTTTGACAAGGTTATGCTACAAGCTGAGGCATGGTTTGTTGAGGATAATCAAGTGACATTAATGTTTGAAGGGCAGCCCCGAGAACTTATCGCACGTAAGCCCGCCGCCGATTATATAAATGCATTACTCAAACATGTGTCATGCGATCCATCTTTACGATTTCATCACCTTCGCCACACGTGGGTTACTCGGACTATTGCTACCGCCTATCCCTTACCCTCGAGTACATCTTGGTCAACAGTACGAACAGCATTAATTGGTAGACTAGGTGAATCTAACAGTGCTTTGTTTTGGGGCGATGGCGGCGAGCTAAGCCAGAAATTACAATCGATTTCAGATGCGGCTGGACATGCGACGATTCAAACAACCTTATCTAGTTATTTTCACGTGGCAGATGTCTTGGGAGCGGCCCAGCTCGCTCAACAAGAAATTGAAATTCCCATTAATGTCTTGTCTCAGATGTTAACTACGAGTGAAGCAGCATTATATAAACGAAGATCTCGAGCAGGTAATGATTCATTGATTCAAAATGCTCTGGTAACAGAGAAGAAAAACATGTTGTTCAGTGACCCATTATCAACGTTGACAATAATTAAAAAACTACCTTTATGGCTGACTTCAAAACTCTCTGCGGTTGATGATGAGCTGAGCTTACAAATAATTGATCGACTGCTGTCACTCGTGTCTAGGCGAGAAGGAAGCATGACCAACCTGACAGATAGTATCGGTCTTACCCAAGATAAAGTAGATAAAATTATCTCACATGCGGTACAGATCGAATTAGATACGGGCTTTAATTTTTATAAGGCTTTTTTGGCGTCAAATGATACGTTTATTAAAAAACCAATTTCAACCACGATCAAAGATAATGTCTTAGAATCAAAACGACTTTCTACTCTTTTCAAACAAGTAGAGCCGTATAGAAATGATCAACTGACTCTTTCACTAGCGGCATGGAAAAGAGCCTATAGGCAGAATAAAAAAGGATGGCAATTTAGCAGCCTCACTGAATTAATTAACTTTTTTGTCGGGCTAAGCACCTTGGGTTTAGACGATGCACTTTTTGAATTACACATTCCAGAATCAATTGCCTTATCACAAGATGTGATTGACCAATTATCTACACAGTGCCAAATCACGATGGTAGAGGAACTTCCAAACTTGACCGACTGGGCAATAAAGCAATCCATCACACTGAGCGTGATGAAACTGCCAATTGAATGGAAAACACCCCATACTGTAAATAGGCTACTATTTTGCCTGGCAGTTCATTTTGCTGTTAACTCAGAAAGTAACGACCCTATTATTACTGCAAATAGTGAGTGATATGTAAATTGGTTACCCTACATCTTAAAACTATTGCTGAAAGTACTATCATAAGTCTAACTTTCCTTGAGGAATGGTGATTCCACTAAACTGATAAGCGATAGTTTTCTGCTCACCAGCAATATATTTGATGGTTGGATAGGCCTGAAGGATAATAGTATTTTTATCGCGTAGGTGAATTATTAGTTGGTTTCGCGTCTCATTATCAATAGAGGGAATACTAATAGTACTCGGTTTAGAACCTTTCTGTTGAAATGTGAAATTCTTATCTTTATCAGTGAAGCCTACGATCGTTCCCTCAAATTCTTTCCGTTCAGGATCTTGGGCTTCGTTTGATTTTGCAATCTTAGTGATATCAAATGTGACCTTGGATGTGTCCGATAGAATGATCGTTATGTCGAATATTTTAGTGTTTGCCCGTAAACGTAATTTATCTATTAACTGTAAGCAAAGAGGGGGAGAAATTTTTACTACTTCAGTAATGTTTGTGGCATCTTGATTATTTAGGATAACGTGTTGAGGTGATATTGGGTTCGCACTATAAATTTTGTTAATTGCATCAGGTATTTCACGGGTAGCGAGCTCAAACTGAGCGATATAACTGGCGAACCCATCAAGATTTTCATCTTCGTTACAGCCTATAGATAAACATATAATTTGTTGATTATTCTTATT
>CAYTAM010000255.1:0-2584 GCA_964435685.1 uncultured Methylophaga sp.
TTAATTATCCTTGCCACTTTACTCCGAAGCCTGATCCCTTTTGTGCCCGAATATACTACCTGGCTTTATTTAAGCTCTTCTATTATCTGGGCAATACCTTTCATTATTTACCTCATTCTTTTTTATCCTTTTTTAAGCCAGCCAAGAGCTGACGGATTGCCAGGTTAAACCATGCCCATAGAAATTTATATTGCTACCTTTTTATTCACCCTCGCCTTAGTTTTCTATTCAATAGCAATATGGAGTGACCGCATCGCCAAACAATTAAAACGATGGCATGTCATTGTTTTTTTCTTAGGCGTTGTAGCTGATATTGTGGGCGTTTGGATCACCATAAAAGTAGTGGGCGCAATTGTATTCACTCCACACGCAATTTTAGGGTTTATTGCTGTAATACTGATCATATTGCATTTTTTATGGGTGTTATTTGTATTCCTGCGTAATAAGCCTCGCAGCCAGTACTTTCACCAATTTGGTTTAGTGGTTTGGACTATTTGGATTTTATCCTATCTTTCAGGTCTTATAACAGGGATCCAGAAAATGATATAATAATCGTAAGGTAATTATAGCTTTAAGGAAATAGGATATGTCACACATCGTTGTCTGTGCCCTCTACAAATTTATCACTCTCCATGACCACCAGCAAATCAAACCGTCCTTATTGAGTTTTATGCTACAACATGATATTCGCGGCACATTACTATTAGCAAATGAAGGCATTAATGGTACGGTGGCTGGTACACGTACTGATATTGATGCATTATTAGCCTATTTCCAAAATGATAACAGACTCGCGGATATCAATTATAAAGAATCATTTACTGAACAAATGCCGTTTTTACGCACCCGCGTTAAACTCAAAAAAGAAATTGTCACCATGGGTGTTGATGGCGTTGATCCTAAACATATTGTTGGCACCTATGTTAAACCTAAAGATTGGAATGATCTGATTAGCGATCCTGAAGTGTTATTGGTCGATACCCGTAATGATTATGAAGTTCAAGTGGGTACATTTAAAGGGGCGATTAACCCTGTTACCGATAGTTTCCGTGAGTTCCCAGATTATATAAAACAGCATTTTGATCCCGAAAAACATACCAAAGTGGCTATGTATTGCACTGGCGGCATTCGCTGTGAAAAATCAACCGCCTATATGAAACAACAAGGTTTTGAAGAAGTCTATCATTTAGAAGGCGGTATTCTAAAATACCTAGAAGAAGTGCCGGAACAAGATACCTTGTGGCAAGGTGAATGTTTTGTGTTTGATGAGCGCGTTACCGTTGATCATCAACTAGAAAAAGGTAAATATGAGCAATGCAATGCCTGCCGTATGCCGATTAACCAACAAGATCAGCAATCTGAGCACTATATCCACGGTGTAAGTTGTCCGCACTGTTTTGATAAAACCTCGGCAACGCAAAAGGCGCGTTTTGCTGAACGCGAAAAACAAATGAAGCTGGCAGAACTTCGGGGTGAAGCCCATATTGGTGCTGATTCAGCCAAAACTATTGCCGCCCATCGTGCTCAAAAGCAACAGCTCAAACAAAATCAACGGCAAGCATCCTTGCAGCAACAACACCGTTGATATGAAATATTTCCTCTTCTTATTGTTGAGCTTGCTTGCAAACCCAGTTAGCGCCAGTGAAGAAAATCAGGCAGCCATTGCCAGCGCCCATCCTTTAGCCACGCAAGCGGGGTTTGAAATTCTTAATCAAGGTGGCAATGCCTTTGATGCCGCTATTGCAGTCAGCGCTACTTTAGCCGTTGTCGAACCTTATGGTTCTGGACTGGGTGGCGGTGGTTTTTGGTTATTGCACCGCGCTAGTGATGGCTTTCAAACCATGATCGACGGTCGAGAAACCGCGCCTAATGCAGCGCATAAAAACATGTACCTTGATGAAGATGGCAAGGTTGATCCAAAATTATCACTTGATGGCGCGTTGGCAGCGGCCATTCCCGGCGTGCCGGCCGCACTCGATCATCTTAGTAAAAAGTATGGTCTGCTATCACTTGAGCAAACACTTGCCCCAGCTATTCGCTATGCCAAACAAGGTTTTGAAGTTTCTGAACTGTATCAAAAACTAGCCGGATTTCGGCTCAATGCACTCAATGCTTCACCACAAGCCCAAACACTTTTTTTACGCAATGAACAGATCCCACTGTTAGGCACGGTAATCATTCAAACTGATTTGGCGCACACCCTTGAACAACTTGCCCAGCAAGGTCGTGCTGGTTTTTATCAAGGCGAGATTGCAAAAAAATTAGTTGATGGTGTACAACAATCTGGCGGGATTTGGACGCTACAAGACTTAAAAAACTATCAAATAAAACAACGTACACCCATTATTAGCAGCTATAAAGGCTATAAAATCACCTCGGCAGCACTGCCATCATCGGGCGGCATTGTATTAACATCGATCCTAAATCAACTTGAACATCTGCCCCTTGAACAAGCAAATAGCACTCAGCGTAAACATCTAATTGTTGAAGCCATGCGCCGCGCCTATTTCGACCGAAGCCGTTATCTTGGTGATAGTGACTTTGTGAATGTTGCTATAGCAAATCTGACGTCTAAATCTTATGC
>CAYTAM010000256.1:0-2581 GCA_964435685.1 uncultured Methylophaga sp.
CTGCTATAAATGGCTTCAATTTCAAACCTTCATTAACAAGCTTAAAACTTAACGCTAGCGGTGATTCCATAAGTACGCTCTATAGGACCTTGTACTAAGCCATTGAAACCCACAGCCGGATTGCTAGGATTAGGAATAACAACTCCGCCGATAGGCTCATCATTATCAAACACATTTTTCACCCAAAAGGTGATCGCATATTGATCATTTACCAGCCCAGAGCGAAGATTAACCAAAGTACGATCAGGGATCACAGCAATATCATCTACAGCGGTCACTGTGTGCTCCGACTGATACATTACATCAACACGTGACTTCCAATCAAAACTTGCAATAGCAAAGGGTTGAACGTATTGAACTGAAGCATTTGCTGTCCATTCAGACACAAACTGAATTGGGTTACCATCTTGCACTGGATTAAAGCCAAAAGTGGGGAGAGCCTTAAAAGTATATTTATCATAGCGAGCATCGGTATACGCTAATCCTACTGTTACATCCCAGTTTTGAGAGGGTTTAGCGGCAATTTCTAATTCAAAGCCACGAGAAGATGACTCACCCGCATTCTCATTTAAAACTAGACGATCACTCTCTCCGCCTAATGATCGTACAATTTGATCTTGCCATTCAATATAAAATAATGCCAAATTAGTAGTTAATCGATTATCTAGCCATGAACTTTTAATGCCTATTTCATAGTTAAGGCTTTTTTCTTCATCATAAGCTCGTTCACTAGGCTTAGGAACATCACCACCGCCACCAGGTACTGGCACATTAAAACCACCCGCTTTAACGGCTTTAGCTACACTGGCATAGACCATAGCATTATCTGTTAACTGATAGTCCAGCGCCACTTTTGGGGTGAAATTATTAAACGTTGCACTTTCTTCACTATTACCAAGACTGCCTGTTACTTTCGCCTGTTTGCGTTCATACGAATATCGACCTGATAAAGTTAAAGCCAACTGATCGGTTAAATCAAAGCCCAGCGAACCAAAGCCAGCCCAGTTTTGGGTACTTTCATCGGTAACCGTGCTATACGTTAGAGATGTAAAGGGAACGTTAAATGGTGGCGCTGAAAAGGTTAAAAAGGGTTCTGGCAATGTTCCGACAGCATTAATCGACGTTTCTTTGTCTGAATCATAAAAATAAAGTCCAGCCATCCAACGTATCGGCTGGTCAATGGAGGTTAAACGAAACTCTTGGCTAAACTCATCTTGCTCTGTTTCGGTAACACTAAATTGAACTGGCGCTCCGCTATAATCAGTATCTGCCGCAATATCTAACTCTAAATCGTTATAACCCGTAATCGAAGTGAAAATGAAGGCATCTAAATCCCAATCCAAGCGGAATGATGTTGCTATATTATCACGCTGGTTATGACCCGGAGTAACTGCATAACCCTTAGTCAAACTAGGCAGATCGCCAGTGAATAATTGCTGCTGCAGAGGAATGGCAAAACCGCCAGGAAGTCCTGCAAGTGCATTAAGCAACGGATGAAGTATTGGATCTGGACCCGAAGCATTGTTCTCTATAAACTGCACCGCATTATCACCGTCATTAGTATTTTCAATGCCTATGCGAAACACCATTTCTATATTATCTGTTGGCAATGCCACCAAAGACAATGAATACACATTGCTTTGCTTATCATCCAAATCGCTACCATCTAGCTCATTTTTATAAAAACCATCAAAACCTGAATGCATCGCACCAACACGATAAAATAAGCTGTCCTCCACTATCGCACCGCTATGAGAAAAGCGTGCATCTTTGCGACCTTCATTGCCCAGCGTGACTTCAAATCGCCCTGCGCTATCATTGCCGGGTTGTTTGGTTACATAATTTACCGCGCCAGCAAATGTGTTGCGGCCATATAATGCACTTTGAGGACCTTTTGCTATCTCGATTCGTTCAAGCTCATCACCAAACATCGCCTCCATTGCACCACGTGATTCTTGATATACACCATCAATAAAAAAGCCTACATTTGGTTCGCCAATCATCGTGCTAAGACCGCGAATAACGGGGTTGCCCGTGTGACCAAATAATTGAGTAAAGGTAAAACCCGGTGTCATCAATGCAATATCTTCAATACTTTGCAAGCCAGCATCTTCAATCAATTCTGCTGAAAAAGCGGTAATCGCAATCGGCACTTCTTGTAATGTTTCTTCACGCTTTCGGGTGGTGACGACCATTTCGCCAAGACTTAACGAGCTGGCTCCAGTAGTGTCAACACCATCAGCGGCGGTAACTGCTACGGGTAATGCGAGGATCTGCACGCAAGCCAGACTAATAAGGGTGCGTTTAAACATATTGTGTTTCTCCCATAACAATAATTCATTACATAGCACTAATAACATACCGTGACCATTCAGAATTTATGCGTCACCTCTATGATAAAGTCGTCATCCCTGAAATTTTTTATCGGGGATCCATGGCTACAATACTAGACTCCAGCTTGCCTGTGCTCAGCTCGACTGGGTACTTGTGCGCAGCTTGACTGGGTAAGCTGCGGGAGTAACAAAAAAATATAAACCTGCATTTCCAAGTAGTTTGGGTATATTAAAGACTGCACAAACAC
>CAYTAM010000257.1:0-2538 GCA_964435685.1 uncultured Methylophaga sp.
CCTTGGCTTACAAAAGACACTAGGGCACGCTGTTTTTCATTAATTTTGATAACTAAGTATTGGTTGGCTATTACGCTAATTTTTTAATTACGTCGGCAAGCTCCGTCGCTAATTGATTAGTCAATGTTGCATTACGTCCTTCAACCATGACTCTGATAACGGGTTCAGTTCCTGATGCGCGTAATAAAACTCGCCCCTCATCACCTAGCGTATCTTCAACGGCTTTGACTGCCGCGATGACAGGGCTACTATCCAAGTCAACGTGCGTTGTTACCTTCACATTAATTAGCCGTTGTGGATATTTAACTATTTCAGAACAAAGCTGATGCAGGCTATGCCCCGTTTGCTGTATTTCAGCTAACACTTGTAATGCCGCAACAATACCATCACCTGTTGAGGTTTGTTCTAAACAGATAATGTGTCCTGAGGCTTCTCCGCCTACAACGCCACCTGTTTGCTTCATCATTTGCATCACATAACGATCACCCACATTAGCACGATGCAGTGTCATATCATAACGGCGTAAAGCATGCTCTAAACCTAAATTAGACATCTGTGTGCCTACTATTTCCGCGTTACCCGTTCCCAATCGCTGTTGCGCGCGAGCAATAACAAATAGCAGCTCATCACCATCTACAAGTTCACCTTTATGATCAACCATAATCAAGCGATCACCATCACCATCGAGGGCAATACCTAAATCTGCTTCATATTCTAATACTGCCGCTTGCAATAATTCCGGCTCTGTTGAACCACAATTTTGATTAATGTTAAGCCCATTCGGCTCAGCGCCTATGGCGGTAACATCTGCACCCAGCTCTTTAAATACATCGGGGGCTATGTGGTAGGTCGCACCATTAGCGCAATCAACCACTATTTTAAGGCCACTCAAATCAACTTTTGTGGGAATGGTACTCTTGCAAAATTCAATATAGCGACCAGCGGCATCATCAACACGATATGCCTTACCTAGTAAATCCGATTCGACGGTTACCAATGGTTGATCCATCATTGCTTCAATTTTCAACTCAATATCATCGGCTAACTTAGTGCCTTGGCCTGAGAAGAACTTAATACCGTTATCGTAGAAAGGGTTGTGGGATGCACTAATTACAATGCCTGCTTGCGCATGAAATGTACGTGTTAAGTAGGCTATAGCAGGTGTTGGCATCGGGCCTAACAAATAAATATCTGCACCCGCAGCAGACAAACCCGCTTGCAAGGCGGATTCAAACATATAGCCAGAAATACGGGTGTCTTTACCAATTAATAATTTAGTACTTTGCTCTTTAGCAAAGACACGACCTACTGCCCAACCCAATTTAAGTACAAATTCAGGCGTAATAATGCCATCGCCTACTCGGCCACGAATGCCATCTGTTCCAAAATATTTTCTTTTTTGTTCAGTCAAAATCAGTTACCTTCATTACGTGACTAGTTATCATTATAGCCTGAACCGTTTCACGCACATCATGACTACGAATTATTTTCGCACCTTGCCAGACAGCTAGTGCAGATAAAGCTAAGCTTGCAGCTAACCTCTGATCCATTGAAATATTTAGTAATTTACCGATCATTGATTTACGTGATACGCCAATTAACACGGGCAATCCTTGTTCCACTAAGTCACTTAAATGTTTCATTAAACGTAGATTATGACTAGAGCGTTTACCAAAACCAAAACCGGGATCAATAATAATCTTATCGCGGCTAATGCCAGCTTGTTCGCATATACTCACCCGTTCATATAAAAACTGCGCTACTTCAGTAACAACAGCATCATAGTGTGGATTTTTTTGCATCGTATCTGGCGTGCCCTGTGCGTGCATTAGACACACAGGCACAGCTAATTCTGCTGCGGCTTGTAATGCACCCTCGACACGCAATGCTTGCACATCATTAATCAAGCCAGCGCCCGCATTCACTGCCGCACGCATTACCTCGGGTTTAGAAGTATCAATAGAAATCGGAATAGCTATCTCAGCCTGAATAGCTTCAATAACAGGCACAACCCGCGCTATTTCTTCATCTACAGCAACAACCGTAGCACCGGGTCTAGTCGACTCGCCGCCGACATCAATAATAGCGGCACCATCTGCCACCATCTTTTGTGCCTGCTTTAATGCCGCATCGGGTGCAATAAACTGGCCGCCATCAGAAAAGGAATCCGGCGTGACATTGAGGATTCCCATTACTTGAGGACGAGTTAGATCAAGTGGTTTGCCAGCACAATCTAGAATAACACTTTTCATCATTTGAATAGCTGTGCATGTGTACCAATACGAAGAAGTATAATTTCTCCTGTTAGATTGATGAGATAAATAATCAACATATCTCCACCTAAATGAAACTCCCTACAATCCTGATATTCACCAATAAGTGCATGATCTTTAGATTCGGCTGGCAGTGGTCTGCCTTCCCTAAGAAAATTTATGTAATAAATAAACTTTTCAAACTGTGAGTCAGCTAATCTTGCTTTCTTATAATCTTTTATAAAAGTCTTATGGCGTTTAAGCCTCATCTTAGTTCATCAACTGA
>CAYTAM010000258.1:0-2504 GCA_964435685.1 uncultured Methylophaga sp.
GCCACCGAGGTTGTTGAACCAATACTAATTTCATCTAAACCGTCTTCGGCATGAACAATAAGCACATGTTTGCTACCTAATGCTTTTAATACATGCGCCATAGGTTCAACCCATTGTTTATCAAATACGCCTAATACCTGTCGCTCAGCTCTCGCCGGGTTGGTTAGCGGGCCTAATAAGTTAAAGATGGTGCGTACAGCCATTTCTAGGCGAGGCCCAATTGCATGCTTCATTGCACTATGATGTTTTTGGGCAAACATAAAGCCAATACCAATAGTCTCAATACAGTGTTGAACTTGTTCTGGGGTGATTTCTAAATTGACACCGGCAGCTTCTAGTACATCAGCGCTACCAGAGTTGCTACTAATAGAACGATTGCCGTGTTTGGCAACGGTCGCACCGGCAGCGGCAACGACAAATGCGCTTGCGGTGGAGACATTAAATGTTTTGGCATTACCACTACCCCCTGTGCCACACGTATCAACAATGTGATCACCTGTAATATTTACAGGGCTTGCAAGGCTGCGCATAACGCTAGCGGCAGCTGTAATTTCGGTGACGGTTTCGCCTTTCATTTGCAAGCCAACTAAAAAGCCGCCGATTTGGGCGGGGGTTGCTTCGCCAGTCATGATTTGTTGCATAACTGCAGTCATCTCGTCAGTAGATAAATCTTGCTTTGCAATGACGGCTTTAATAGCACTGGGTAGATTCATGTAAACCTCTAACGATCAAGAAAGTTTTTTAACAAGGCATGCCCCTGTTCGGTCAGAATAGATTCAGGGTGAAATTGTACGCCCTCAATAGGTAATGTTTTATGACTAATCCCCATTATTTCATCGATACTACTATCATCATTTTGAGTCCAAGCGGTAATGTCGAAACAATCAGGAAGGCTGGCCTTTTCGATAACAAGCGAATGATAACGTGTTGCTTCAACGGGATTGCTCAAACCCTTGAATACACTAGCGTTATCATGGTAAATAGGCGACGTTTTGCCATGCATTATTTTATTAGCATGGACGATTTCCCCACCGAAAGCCTGGCCTATAGATTGATGGCCTAGGCATACACCCAAAATGGGTTTTTTGCCTGCAAAATGTTTAATTACATCAAGTGAAATACCCGCTTCATTAGGTGTACATGGGCCGGGTGATATAACGATTTTTTCAGGGTTAAGTGCTTCAATTTCATCAATAGTGATTTTATC
This sequence comes from uncultured Methylophaga sp., assembly GCA_964435685.1. Classification (GTDB taxonomy): domain Bacteria; phylum Pseudomonadota; class Gammaproteobacteria; order Nitrosococcales; family Methylophagaceae. The sequence continues at coordinate 1,208 of CAYTAM010000258.1, forward strand.
ATTTCGGTGCACGTGCACATCCGCACCTAGCTCACCGAAGTATTGCACTAAGTTATAGGTAAAAGAATCATAATTGTCTAGCATCAACAGCATTTCATATACCCAGTTATTTGTGTTGCGATTGAGTCATAGTACCTAAACCAGACTCAGCCATAGCTACAGCGCGAAAAACAGCTCTTGCTTTATTCATTGTTTCCTGCCATTCCATTTCAGGTACCGAATCATACACAATGCCCGCGCCTGCTTGGATATGCAAGGTATTATCTTTAATAACCGCTGTTCGAATGGCAATAGCGGTATCCATATTACCAGACCATGATAAATAACCTACTGCACCGGCATAAACACCACGTTTTATCGGCTCTAATTCATCAATAATTTCCATGGCGCGTACTTTAGCTGCACCACTCACTGTGCCAGCAGGGAAGGTGGCACGCAAGGCATCGATACATGTCATATCAGGCACAACTTTACCGGTTACGTTAGATACAATGTGCATCACATGGGAGTAGCGTTCAACAATCATTTTAGCGGTGAGTTTTACGGTGCCGATTTGACTGACACGACCTGCATCATTACGGCCTAAATCAATTAACATTAAGTGTTCAGCTAATTCTTTCGGATCGGTTAATAAATCTTCTTCTAATGCTTTGTCTTCTTCTGGTGTTTTACCGCGTGGCCGTGTGCCTGCAATCGGGCGAACGGTGACTTCATCATCTTCCATGCGCACTAAAATTTCAGGTGAAGAACCGACAATATGGAAATCTTCTAAATTAAGATAATACATATAGGGTGATGGATTGAGTGTGCGTAAAGCGCGGTATAAATCTATCGGTTGAGCAGAGAAAGGAATGGATAAACGCTGTGATAATACCACTTGCATGATATCGCCATCAATAATGTATTGCCGCGCTTTTTCTACTGCATCAATATAACCATCATGGGTAAAGCCAGAAATAAAATCATCTTCACTTACCGTTTTACCAGTACTTGATGAGTTATAGTTTGGTGTTGAAGTACGTAAATGACGACATAACGTATCTAAACTTTCCTGTGCTAATTTGTATGCGTTGTCAACACTAGGATCTGCGTGCACAATTAAAAACAAACGATTGCTTAAGTTATCAAAGACAATAACATTATTTGATACCATTAATAAGATATCAGGGCAGCCAAGAGGATCAGGATTAGGGCAGTCACCTAAACGCGGTTCAATATAACGTACCGTATCATAGCCAAAATAGCCGACCAAACCGCCATTGAAGCGGGGTAAGTCATCCAAATCAGGTACTTTATA
>CAYTAM010000259.1:0-2502 GCA_964435685.1 uncultured Methylophaga sp.
CCTCTATTATGCCATATTATTTTGATTTAGTTATACCCATAGCTTTTAATAATATAAGATATAATACTGCCTTTCGTTATTAATGCAAGACGTTATTAGGTGGTGACTATAAAAATCAAGCTGACCGGCTCCTTGATTCTCTCTGCATTGCGTAATTAAAGGGTATCGTCACCTTTAATTCGTCACCTTTAATTCAAAGTGCAAATAGTCGATACTCACCTTGCCAAGCAGTGCGATGGTTTTATGCAATATGATGATCTGCAAGCACCGTTAAACCGCTTTTATATTGCTGAAACGCATGCTCTATTAGCCGAAGATTTACTTCGCCAAGCAAGGATTGATAATACCGCCTATCTGAGATTATCAATCAACAAGCGAGGCGAGCCTCGAATAGTTGATTTGCTTATTGATGGGCGACCCTTGGAGAAGTTATTGAAAGAAGCCCCTGAGAAATAAAGCAGTCTTGTCGTTAGCTAAAATTAAAAACCAATCTCAGCTTGATTTTTACCCCTACCACCCGCATATTAAAAGCCACGACTTATTCATTTTTTATGGGATGAACCATGCGAATTTTATTATTCTTAGCCACCAATGCCGCCATTTTAGTGGTGTTAAGCATCACCATGCGCTTATTCGGGGTAGAAGGCGCACTCGACGCAAACGGGGTTGATTTAAATATCAACGGTTTATTAGTCATCTCTGCCGTTGTCGGCTTCACTGGCTCATTTATTTCTTTGGCTATTTCAAAATGGATGGCAAAACGTTCAACCGGTGCAAAAGTCATCGAAACACCTAGCAACGACACCGAACGTTGGCTCATTGATATCGTCACACGCCAAGCAGCACAAGCCCATATTGGCATGCCAGAAGTCGCCATTTATCAATCCGATGCACCTAACGCATTTGCCACCGGCATGAGCAAAAATAATGCCCTCGTCGCAGTAAGCACAGGTTTAATGCAATCGATGACAAAAGATGAAGTAGAAGCCGTATTAGCACACGAAGTCAGCCATATTGCCAATGGCGATATGATCACCATGACTTTGATACAAGGCGTGCTGAATACCTTTGTTTTCTTCCTCTCACGGGTGATCGGTCATATTGTTGACAGAGTAATCCTCAAAAATAATCGCGGACACGGTATCGGCTATTTCGTTACCTCAATGATTGCACAAGTTGTGCTCAGCATTCTTGCCAGTATTATCGTTATGTGGTTCAGCCGCAAGCGTGAGTTCCGCGCTGATGCCGGCGCTGCAAAATTAGTCGGCCCCACCAAAATGATTGCCGCCTTACAACGGTTAGATAGCGGCAACACCGAAGCGCTACCAGAGCAAATGCAAGCGATGGGCATTGCAGGCAGCAAAAAAAGCGGCTTTAGAGAGCTATTTGCCACTCACCCCAGCCTAGATGACCGAATTACTGCACTGCGTGGTTTGGGATAAGGTAAAAAGGGAAGGGGATCACAAACTATCTGTATCAATAAAGCTAGGAAGCAATATTCCACCATCATCTGTAGAAAGCAAGCCCATATCAATAAGCTGCTTCATATCTCTTGTCCGCGTCTTATCTGTTAGCTTGCGATAAAGGGCAAGGTACCAAATTGAACGCTGAACCTCATTCAAAGTACTTGCCGATCCTTTAGCTAATAGCTCATTAACAATCATGTATTGCCTTTCATTAATCACTTTATAGTCATGCAAGCGTTTTATCTGGGCTTCAAAAAGAATAACTCTAACCATGCCGTTTACACGATCATGTAAATTGTTAATCGTTTCTAACATGCCCTCAAGGAAAAAAGAAACAAACTCTACATTAGGAAAGTCCCGTTTTTTATCTGCCGCCTTACGACAAAAATTAAACAGTGCAAAATACTTATCAATATTCCACAAATAGTAAGATGCTTGAGCAAAAGGAGCATAACGGAAACCTTCGGCATACAAAATTCCAGCTTCTAGTACCCTGCCAACACGTCCATTACCATCCCAAAAAGGATGAATAACCTCAAAGTATAAATGTATCAATGGTGCACGAATTAGAGCAGGCACTCCTCTATCCGCAAGCTCAACATTCCAAGTCAATAATTCACTTAATAACAATCGAATATCTGCACCATTTTGTGGGGGTTTATATATCCCCCCATGCTCTTCATTTCCCACTCGTGTTATCACACCATCAGGATTATCTCTAAGTACCCCACTATTCTGGTCTTCGTCTAATCTCTCATAAATTCTTCTATGAATATCGAGTACGTTTTCTATCGTAGGATGCCAATTTTCAGCAACAGATACATTTCTAACAAAATCATAAGCATTTTTAATATTCACAGCGCGTTGTTGTTGTATATTCTGGATCTGCTCAGGAGATAACAGCAATGCTTGCTCGGTTTCTTGCTCCGACAGTTCACCGCCCTCAATAGTGTTTGTTCCAAAGACAGAGCTAACGACTACTTCCTTTTCTAGCTGTGTCGCCACAGAAGCCAACGGGGAATCACGAAAGCGATCT
>CAYTAM010000260.1:0-2488 GCA_964435685.1 uncultured Methylophaga sp.
CGAGTAGTTACGTGAAAAACTTTGTTCTGAAAACAATCGCTTTACACTTGCTTGCGATAAAGAAAGTTGCTACGCCACATTTACATAAGAATAACCATGTGACTTGAGCATCCGTTTTAACGTATCAATAAGTTGTGTTGCTTGCGGCATATTGCTACCTTTCTATTGCATATTGAGCTAAAAGTATCACATACCAATACCATTGGGGCAAAATAATACAACCTTACTATTAAAGTCGCTTTATTTAACACACCTCATTATTATAGACTTACATTCACATTATCACTCACAGTTGAGCAACACCATGAACTCACTTTACAAAACAGTTGGTTTTATCCCTTTTATTACTATGAGTTTTTTAAATGCCTTTGTTGATTTAGGACACAAAATAATTATTCAGAATACCGTTTTTAAGATCTATGATGGAACCACCCAAATTATTCTTACCTCCATTATTAATGGGCTGATTTTGCTACCCTTTATCTTATTATTTACGCCTTCAGGCTCGTTAGCCGACCGCTTCAGAAAGCCTCAAATAATGCGTTGGGTTGCGGTGACGGCTGTCGGACTAACCTTACTCATAACTGCCTCTTATTATATGGGGTGGTATAAGCTGGCTTTTGCGATGACTTTTATGTTGGCTGTGCAAAGTGCATTTTACTCGCCCGCTAAATTTGGTTATATCCGTGAAATTGCGGGTAAAAACAATTTAGCGGTTGCCAATGGCATTGTTCAATCAACCACCATTATCGCCATTTTGTTAGGTATGTTTGTATTTTCAATCTTTTTTGAGAAGCTATTGGCAAACCAAGTTTTCACCTCTGAAGCAGATATTATTCAACTAATCGCACCCGTCGGCTGGCTACTTGTGTTGGCTACTTTAATTGCGCTTTATTTTGCCACACGTATTCCCACCATTACTAATCCTATCAACACTAAACCATTTGATTGGCAACAATATCGATCGGGGAAATCATTACGTAAAAATATTAAGTTGATCCGCACTGATTCTGTCGTTTGGTTATCTATTGTTGGTTTGTCGGTATTTTGGGGGGTGTCACAAGTTGTTTTAGCTACCTTTCCTGCCTATGCCAAAGAAATGTTGGCTATTGATAATACTGTTATTATTCAAGGTTTACTGGCTTGCTCTGGTATTGGTATTATTATTGGCTCGTTATTAGCAGGGAAAATATCCGACAAATATATTGAAAAGGGTCTGATCCCCATTGGTGCCTTGGGCATGGTGGTTACCTTGTTTCTCCTGCCTCAAATAACATCAGTCACATTAATTGCTTTTGATATTCTTGCCTTTGGTTTTTTCGGTGGCTTATTTATTGTGACATTAAATTCATTAATTCAATTTCATGCCCGCTCTAGCGAGCTAGGCACGGTGATGGCAGGTAATAACTGGGTGCTAAATGTAGTGATGTTCAGCTTTTTAGCTATTACTGCTACCTTTGCACTTGCTGGCATATCAAGCACAATATTACTACACCTACTTAGTGTAGTTGCTTTAGTTGGCGCAGCCTATACCATTTGGAAGCTACCGAAACCCTTAGTTCGATATGTATTTAGTGTTATTTTTTTAAGTAAATACCGTATCAATGTACAAGGTTTTGATAATATGCCCGCACAAGGTGGTGTATTGATGCTGGGCAACCATGTCAGTTGGATAGACTGGGCAATGGTACAAATTGCTAGCCCACGTCCTGTGCATTTTGTGATAGCTAATAAATATTACCAACGCTGGTATCTGACTTGGTTTCTCGATCTTTTTGATATGATCCCTATTTCTAGTAGTAGCGGAAAAAATGCTTTATCCGCCGTCAATAAATATCTACAGCAAGGTGAGGTAGTTTGCCTATTTCCTGAAGGTGCACTCAGCAGAAATGGTCAGTTAGGTGAATTCAAAAAAGGCTTTGAGCATTGTATTACAGATGTCGACGGTATTATTTTACCCTTCTATTTACAAGGTTTGTGGGGTAGCCGTTTTTCTCGCTCAAGCGTTCATTTGCAATCATTGCGTCAAAGCAATAGCTTACGTCGAAATGTAATTGTCGCTTTTGGTAAACCCTTAGCTATCGATTCAGCAGCACTCACAGTAAAAAGTGCCGTCTTTGATCTATCTATTAATACATGGCAGGGCTATACTGACGTTCTACCTGCCATCGCCCACGCATGGATCGACCGCGTTAAACAAAATGGCAGTGCAAATTGCTTAACTGATATTCAAACTAATCGTACCCTATCTCGTCGCAAGGCATTAACAGGCGCATTATTATTTGCTCGCCGCTTTAAACGACAAAATACTGGGGAAAATATTGGCTTATTACTGCCCACCAGCAGTGCTGGATTAATTGCCAATATGGGCGTGTTTATTAGTGGTAAAACAGTGATCAACCTCAACTTCACTGCCAATGTTAACTCGCTGCTTTCAGCCATTAATAAAGCCGATATAAAAACACTTTACACTTCGCGTAAATTTGTT
>CAYTAM010000261.1:0-2475 GCA_964435685.1 uncultured Methylophaga sp.
CGACTTGCCACTCACTATCATCTAGGTAAACACATTCCCCTACACTACCTAGCGCAGTAATTGCATTCGCCCCTGAGTTAATAAGGTTTTCTGTAATATTGTCTAATACCGAAAGATTCACTCCACCCGAACAGTTAAATGGTGTTACGGTATAAGCTATAATCCCTAATATTTCTTTTATAGGCATTATTTTATGTGTTTTAATATATATAACAGCATCTTACGAATTCACTCCTAGGATGCAAAGTAGGTTATCACAAGGTTTACCAGTCAAAACACTAAATGTTTATATGATGTTTACTAAATGTTTATATGATGTTTCCACATAATACTGACAGAAAATAACTTGAAAGTATAAGTTTAAATATTTATCATAATGATAACTTTTATAAATCATTTGGTTGTAAAAATTATGGAGTTAAGACATTTACGCTATTTTAAAGTTGTTGCCGAGTTACAGCACTACCATAAGGCAGCTAAAAAACTATGCATTACACAACCTGCACTTTCAAATCAAATAAAGCAATTAGAGTTAGAACTTAATACGGAATTATTTATTCGTTACGGGCGAAATGTTAAATTATCTGAAAGTGGTAAGCTTGTTTTATCTTATAGCAAACGAATTTTAAATGAAGTGGAATATTTAAAAGAGGCGATTAATGATGTCGAGCTTGGTCAGTCAGGCAGCCTTAGAGTAGGTGTTTTACAATCTATTAATGCTTTATATCTTAGAGGCTTAGTTGTAGAGTTTGATAAAGACAACCCCAATATTTCTCTCCAAATTGAAGAGATGACCAACCAGAATATTGAGGAGAAACTGATCAGTGGGGATATTGATATAGGTATAGGTTTTATCCTACACAAAAATTACTCCCAAATAGAGTTTGAAACATTGTTTTACGAGAATTGGAAACTTATCCTCCCGTTTGCTTACAAAAATATTGCGCAAGATATACTATCAGGAAGAATGCATAAGTTAAAGGCGGTTGTACTATCGGAACAATTTGAAACCAGAAGAATTGTAGACAAATATTTTCATGACCAGCAGATAAAATATACTAATGTAACGGTGGTGAATACTATATCTTCAATATTAAATTTAGTAGAAAACGGGTTATGCTTTAGCATCCTTCCTGAGGCTTTTTCTGTTTTAAAAGCTAATCGCAAATTTACATTGTTTGACTTAACTCCTCAAATTCCACCAAGAGCCATAGGCATTCTATTGGCAAAAGATCGTTCACACAAAAAAACAGTACTAAAATTTAGTGCATTAATAAAAGACCAACTATCTGGAAAGCTGTCTAATTCCGTGTCACTAACAATGTAAAATTGACTCACCTGATGCACAATCCCTGTGTTCTGATAAATCAGAAACTATCTAGTTTATCATTTTTGAGAGATATAAGAGCTTCCGTAAGGGTGGCTAAGGTAAGATAATCTCGGTGTGCCCCCCATTTTGTTTCTTACCCAGGTAGCCTCGGTCATAGACCGGGCCTCGACTTCTTTCAATATTGGACAGTAGTTCAGGAAGCGTGTGGTTATCATGGACATTGCTTTCATGGCTGACAACTCCCACGATGATATTGGTTTTGGCTGGCTTCCAATGGAGACTTTATTGCCGTATTCATATTGCTTGTGATCTTTGCCTTTTCCAATGCAGTAAACAGCGGGCTCATGCAGTGAATAGATTTTATTTTTATCTTTCGGCTGTTGCTGCAGAACACGCTCGTAAAATAGAAAGTCTTTTTGGTGGTGCTCAAATAAGCTAGCTTTAGGAAGTGTTCTACCTTTTCATCACTCAGGTTTCAATGTATTTCAATAGTTGTAATCCAACCATTAATCGGATCGGTTTGGCAGGGCGACCTACGCCAGAAGTGTAATAGTGTGTAAATTCTTCTTCAAATTCCGACCAAGGGATAACAACAGTGAGTTGAAGCAACGGATCGCGTAGATCTAGCTGCTGAAGCAGATCTCTACCAAATAAATTGGGTTGGTGAGTGGTGTTTTTAGAGCTGATATTATACCTTATAATGACACAGTACCCACCACTGATTTAAGGCGTACCTTTATTCCCCCATCTACAATGTTGCTCCAAATACAACAGATGTATGGATGAGGACATGTTTTTTCTGTTTAAAATATTGCTCCGTATTCACCGTAGGAATAGCAACAAATAATTGAAGATTAAGTTTATATTTAGATCATTATTTAAATCTAAGCTAAAAAGCTCCTATTCTCGCGATTATCACCCAAATTTAGTGCGCTACTAGAACATTTCATTAAAAAAAATTATCTACCGGGAAAATTTCATTACTTTTCGATGAAAATACGGGAGGAATATAACTAATACAAAGGATAAAGTAGCTCATATGGTTTCGGGAAATACTTCCCAAAATCATATAATAATTATAGAGGAATGATTATGAAGCTGAAAACATTATCAATTGCAATGATGGCAATCGCTACTTCTGGTAT
>CAYTAM010000262.1:0-2451 GCA_964435685.1 uncultured Methylophaga sp.
CTAGTGTGCTAAACAGATCCCAGCTAAAAGCATGCTGGGATAACAAATAAAAAATCGGCAGTTCCAAGTAGTTTGGGTATATAATTTTTAAAACTGCTCAGCGTCTCGTTGCTTGTTTAATAATGATAATAGGCAGTTTATTGTTCCTAAAGAGCCTCTAATTAAGCTCACTTACTTTTATAAAGTCACTACTGAAAAATAATATCATTTTAGCCAGAAAAAGCTAACACTGGTATCATTTATTTACATCCCATTTTAATGCGAGAGAATTATGATCCGTTTATTAAGCTTACTCACACTGCTATTACCCATAATCACATTAGCTTCCCCGCCAGTTTTAGTGCCTGCATGGCAAACAAAAGCTATATTCGAACAACCTGAGTCAGTGGTTTATGATGCCCAACGTGATTTACTTTATGTTTCTAATATCAACGGCGATCCCAATGAAGTTGATGGTAATGGCTATATCTCACAACTATCATTGAGCGGAGAAGTCATTAATCAACATTTTATTACTGGCTTAAATGCGCCAAAAGGCTTGGCTATTGTGGGTGATACACTTTATGTGGCTGATATTAATGAGTTAGTTAAAATTAACCTTACAAGTCAAAAAATCACCCAGAGCTACCCCGCACCAAATGCTAAATTTTTAAACGATGTTGTTGCCGATAATAACGGTAATATTTATGTGTCAGGCTTTTTAACGAATTCAATTTACCGCCTTAGCAAGGGTACATTTGAGCTCTGGTTACAAACAGATCAGCTCGAATCACCGAATGGTTTATTTGTTAAAGATGAGCAGCTTATTGTGGGTAGTTGGGGGGAAATGACCGATGGCTTTGCCACGGATATTGCAGGTCATCTAAAAACAATTGATCTTGGAGATAAACAAATTAAAAGCCTAGGTAATGGTTCTCCAATCGGCAATTTAGATGGTGTTGAAACGGACGGTAAAGGTCATTACTTGGTGACCGATTGGATGGCAGGAAAACTGCTCTATATTACACCTGCTGGCATTGCCACTACCTTGTTAGATCTCGACCAAGGCAGTGCTGATCATACCGTCTTGCAAAAGCAAGGTTTAGTTATTATTCCAATGATGATGTCAGGCAATATTATCGCTTATACTATAAAAGAAGCACCATGACATTTGATGATTTAATGCTTGATGACAAGCTACTCGACGCACTTACTTCAATCAAGTTTTCATCTCCAACTGAGATCCAACAAGCAACGATCCCCTTTATTCTTGAAGGTAAAGATGTGTTAGCAGGAGCGGCAACGGGCACTGGCAAAACAGCAGCCTTTGTGCTCCCTGCACTACAGCAATTAATTGATCAACCTAATAATAACCCCAATTCTAAAGTATTAATACTGGCACCGACACGTGAGCTGGCATTTCAAATTCAGCATGTGGTGACTCAACTAGCTAAAAATATAAAAGTTAATACCGCTATTATCACCGGTGGTTTTTCACAAGCGAAACAAGCTAATTATGCCCAACAAGCCTGTGACATTATCATCGCTACACCCGGCCGTTTGTTAAATTTGGTCGCTGATGAAGTCATTGATTTGTCTGATATAGATATGGTGGTTATCGATGAAGCAGATCGCATGCTTGATATGGGACAAGGCCCGGATGTTTTAGCCTTGTTAGCCACCATTTCAGATGGTTTTCAAGCCTGTTTATTCTCAGCTACATTAGCAGGCAGTGGCGTTGAGATCTTTGCTGAAGAATTATTGCATGATGCTGAAATTATTCAAATTAATGCGGCGAATGAAAAATCAGATCAAGTCTCTCAAACCATCTACTTTGCCGATAATAAAGAACATAAACAAGCACTTTTATTGGCTACTATTAATAATGAATCTTGTAATAGTGCCTTAGTTTTTTGTAATAAACGTGAGCGTGCTGAACAAGTGACCGAGTGGCTACAATCTCGTAATATTTCTGCTCAAGTGATGCATGGTGATTTTGATCAAGCAGTGCGTCGGGACAAAACACGTAAATTCCGCATTGGACAAGTTAAAGTAATGGTAGCAACCGATGTCGCTGCACGAGGCTTAGATTTAACTAATATCAGCCATGTGGTTAACTATGATATTCCATTCAAAGGTGAAATATACATTCACCGTATTGGCCGCACCGGTCGAGGCGAACAAACAGGAGCTGCGATCAACTTAGTTGAACATCATGATTTGAAAAACCTTGAACGCATTGAATTTCATTTAAAAATGAAGCTACCGGTTGCAAAAATAAAAGGGCTTGAACCTAAGTCTAAAAAGAATAAGGCCAAATCAAAATCTAAAAAGAATACTGATAAGCCACGTTATATCGCCAAAAAGGATCGCGTATAGAGCTTCCTTATGATAATTAAAATCTACACTCTATCAAACGTCAACTAACTTGTCCGATTTTGATTTAACTTTTCTGCTTGTTTTTTTCTATAG
>CAYTAM010000263.1:0-2447 GCA_964435685.1 uncultured Methylophaga sp.
GCATTGCTGTAAATATTTAAACAATAAGCGAGCTGCTTTAGACAGTTTACCCTGCGCGGCTTCTTTATTAGCCTTTCTCACTAGTTGGCGCACATACGAATATCAAACTCTTCAAATTGATTGCGTAGTGTTGTGTTGTCATTACAGTATTATCACCTGCTAAATAATTGATCTCGCCATTGTTCTATACCCGCAATCATTCAATTTGCAAAAAAACCTAGTCATCCCGGTATGCTTACCCAGTCAAGATGAGCACAAGCTTAGCCGGAGTCTAGTGTTTCCGCTAGAGATCCCCGATAAAAGATCTAGGAGGATGACGAGATTTCTACAAGATCATCTGCAACCTGAATGATCACGGGTATATACCCAAACTACTTGGAAGTGCAGGTTTTAGAGTTTATTGAGATCTTTAACAGCTAGTTTAAGGAGTCTCTGAACACATGCCTTTTTACTGAATTTATCCATACGAACTTACCTTTATGAATAAATAAAGCTTGATCTAAAAACGACAGGAACTTAAAATAGCCAAGATAGTCTTATACATCATTACTTAATGGATATTTACGGAGATTTTCATGCAATTACATAGTACAGTTGTTCGTTCAGAAGAATCGATCTTTCAAACTAACAAAGTCATTAAGAATACATACATGCTATTATCAATGACACTTATTTTTAGTGCCATTACAGCGTATCTCAGCATGGCAATGGGCACGGGGTTTGGTATGGCAATGGTTGCTAATATTGCTGCCATTGCTATTTTATGGTTTGTTTTACCCAAAACAGCAAATACTACAAGCGGCATCCCGGTTATTTTTGCCTTTACTGGTTTGCTCGGTTTTGGTTTAGGTCCACTATTAACTTATTATCTAGCTATGAGTCCTTCTGTGGTAATGACGGCGCTGGGTGGAACAGGCGCAATCTTTATTGCGCTGTCTGGCTACGCTATTACTACTAAGAAAGATTTTAGTTTTATGGGCGGGTTCTTAGCGGTAGGTTTATTTGTTTTAATCGGTATAATGATTTTAAACTTGTTCTTGCAAATACCTGTGTTATCACTTGCCTTAAGTGGTGGCGTCGTGCTGGTGATGAGTGGTTTAATCTTATATCAAACATCCGCTATTATTAATGGCGGTGAAACAAACTATATTATGGCTACTGCTAGTTTATTTTTATCTATATTGAACTTGTTCACCTCTCTTTTACATATTTTAGGTGCATTTTCTAACGATTGATTTTATTAAACACTAGGAAATATTAAGCCGCTTTAGTTAATATAATTAAAGCGGCTTTTTTATAGGAGATCTAAATGGATTGGTTACAAATTACACAAGCTCTATTTTTGGTTGCAATGTTGGTTTATATTTTCCCAATGGTAAAACGCGCACTAAAAAAACCGAGTGAGTCTAAAGGAAACTGGGGTTCCATTGTTATGCCTTTAATCATCGTACTCGCTATTGTTGCCCTGCTTATTAGTTTCGTACAATAATCAATTTCTCACCGCTCTATCTTGAATAATTTGATAGATCACACCCTCTCGGAAGATTATATAGGTTCGAAACCGCCCATATTGCTTAAATGTCCATCGCTCCATTTCATAGGTTTCAAATAAAACGTGATGATATCCATAAAACCCTCGATGATGAACTTCAAATGATTGAAGGTATCGTTCCACTTTACTAGGATGATGACTGTTGGGGCAAAATTTATCGACCTCGGCTAAGGTCATTTCAGGCTGAAGAAGGCGGGTACCACAGCGGTATGAATCAACTAACTGTTGTCTCCCCGGCAATTTAGCTTTTGCTAGTGGAATTATTTTCTGATGCTGATGATAGCAATTAATGCGCAATTGCTTACCATATAATGAATCAGATGAATTTGAGTGTTCAATTATTGTCGCTATAACAAGGTTAGGTAGCAACAAACACAATACTAAGCCTATTTTCTTCATTTTATTTGCCGATCTTAATATGCCCAATAGAAAATAGACAATCTTCTGATGATTCAGTTCATTTTGAAAGCCTCTAAATAACCTGAATTATGGATAAGCACAGCCATCCAGCACCTTTATTTTAGCAGCTCTCCGCGTTTGCCTATAGGGATGTAGGTACTGGAACAAAAAACCTGAGATTTACTTCCAATAGCTCGCTATTGCTACGTAAATCTGCCTTGATATCCACTAAAATAAACGCACTGGTCATCTTTTTACAGGTTTTTTATCTGTTTTGAGTTGATATTACATAAGTTATTGTAAATTGTAATATTGCTGACTATTCTTATCCAAGACTCAGGTTAAATAAGTCATGGACGAAACGAAGTAACCGCCAAGGTAAATAGCTTGCACCAAAATATTCAGTTTTAAGGCTAAAAACACAGGTAATAGCGTGCTATTACGCAGTTTTTAAACGCATAAACTGGATGTTTTGGGCGTGAGATATGAATTTATA
>CAYTAM010000264.1:0-2423 GCA_964435685.1 uncultured Methylophaga sp.
GGGTATATAGCCTTTCTCGCCCTCAGTCACGCTGCTTTTATGGTCAATCGCATAGCCTACGATTGCAACTAGTCGCTCCCCACTAAAAAGCAATGGAATGCGGTCACGTTGCCACGGTGGAATAGCCCATTGTTGGAATAGCTGTTTCAAGCTTTTTCGATGTGACTGTTTCGGTAGCTGGATCTGTTCTCCACCTTGCCTAAAACGAAGTGTTAGACCCACAGCAATAAACGCTTCTTTTAAACCCTGCCCATCAAGCTGTTGCCAGCTTAGTGTAAGGTGATTGTTAATTTTCAAATCAGCGGTACTATTGCATTCAATAATTTGAGAGACATCATGCTCAGGCAAAGGCGACATAAAATAGAGTTTATCTTGAAAACGCCTAAGTTCCACATTGGCATAAGATATCATCGGTACACTATCTTGCTTTGCCAAGCATACTTCGTCAATCACTCGTTGTAATACGGCTGAGGATGGCAGTGCTAGCCCTTTTAATTCAATAAAATGGCGAATTAAGTTACGGCAACGTGCAGGTGATAACGCCAATAGTTTGGGAATAGCTAAATAGTCCGCTGCACTATCACCACCGATAGCCGTCAAATCGTGCTGGGCTAATTCTGTTAATAACTCACTGGCTTGTGCACAATTTTCAGCACTACGACTGATTGTTTTGGCCACACTAGGCCAACGTTTCTCTATTTCGGGTAATACATTATGACGAATATAATTACGATTCCATCGTGTTTCAACATTGCTGGGATCTTCAATCCACTTTAAATTATGCTGTTGAGCATAAGCCAAAATATCGCTTTGCTTGCTGTTTAGTAATGGTCGTGCAACCCTTAGCTTTCCTAGCTGAAATTGCCTCGCCATTGAAGCTAAACCTTTTGTACCAGCTCCTCGAAACAGCTGTAATAGCAGTGTTTCAGCTTGATCTTGTTGGTGCTGAGCGGTCAATAACACATCATTCTCGGTGAGATATTGTTCACAGGCATTATATCTTGCTGCTCTCGCTGCCGCTTCTAAACCTAGCTTTTCAATATCAGCGACTTGAACTTTAATACTTATTAGCTCAATTCCAAAATCAGCAGTCACTTTTTTGCAGTGTTGCGTCCAGTTTGATGAATCAGCATGTAGACCGTGATCAATATGAATTGCATGAATTGTGTTCAATTCAGCATGCTGCGCTGTTGCCAATAGATGTAATAAAACATGAGAATCAACACCGCCACTGTAGGCAACCCAGATCTGTTTATTTGCAACTAAAGAGATGACCGCTTCAACTGAAGCATTTAGGCAAGCATGATTACTGCTCACGCAAAATTATTCCTCAAACACACCATAATTAAACAACTTTTGCTGGCGTTGTTCGAGCAGTGTTTCGATTGGCAATGTCTCTAATTGAGATAATTTTTGATCAATCGCAGCTGCGACACGTTTTGCGATTTCATCAATATCACGATGGGCGCCCCCTAACGGCTCATCAATTACCTGATCAACTAGCTCCAACTCAGTCAAACGTTGTGATGTCACCGCTAATGTTTCTGCCGCATCGGATGCTTTCTCAGCACTTTTCCATAAGATAGTCGCACAACCTTCTGGCGAAATTACTGAGTAAATACTGTATTGCAACATCATCACATGATCAGCCACACCCACCGCTAACGCGCCCCCTGAACCACCTTCACCAATAATGGTGCTGATGATAGGCGTTTTTAACTGTGCCATTTCAAATAAATTACGGGCAATTGCTTCACTTTGACCACGCTCTTCAGCACCAATACCAGGATAAGCACCTGGCGTATCAATAAAAGTGATAACAGCTAAACCAAAACGCTCAGCCATTTTCATAATACGTAATGCTTTACGATAACCTTCTGGCCGTGGCATACCAAAGTTACGTGCCACTTTTTCTTTAGTATCACGACCTTTCTGGTGGCCAATCACCATCACACTACGCCCCTTTAATCGACCGATACCGGTAATTAATGCCGCATCATCGCCATAAGCACGATCGCCATGTAGCTCTTCAAAATCAGTAATAATGCGATGAATATAATCCAGCGTATAAGGGCGTTGCGGATGGCGCGCCATTTGAGTGGTTTGCCAAGGTGATAGCGATGAAAATATAGAACGTGTTAATTCTTTGCTTTTTTCTTGTAGTTTTTGAATTTCTTCCGTGATGTTTAACTCGCTATCGCCACTCATGTGGCGCAACTCATCAATCTTTGCCTCTAATTCCGCAATCGGTTGCTCATAGTCTAGAAAATTTAATTGCATTGTTATACCTTGGGTTCAACACGTAAATAAGATTATACACCCAATACACCATTAACTTTTATTTAGCCATGATTTTTAAGACCGCGTATACCCAAATAATTGTGGAAAATTCAAATCTAGATATTGGGTGTTTTATACCTATA